>VXZL01000552.1 GCA_009845505.1 Candidatus Poribacteria bacterium
AAACTTCCACCCTATCTCTTCGTTGATATACGTCAAAAAATGCAGGCGTCACAGGCACGAGGTGTTGATGTCATTAGCCTCGGCATCGGTGATCCGGATATCCCGACTCCCGATCCAGTCGTCGAAAGTCTCGTCCATACAATCCAAAACCCAAAAGACCCCGACCGCCACCGTTATGGATGCGACAATCCTGTCGACGATTTTCCGCAGGCGGTTTGCGATTTTTATCAACACCGCTACGGTGTCCCGCTATCCGATGATCAGGTTGCAATAACAATGGGAAGTAAAGATGCTATTGTTAAACTGGCATTAGGCATACTGAATCCGGGTGATATTGGCATCGCCGCAAGTCCTGGCTATCCGACCTATAACATCGGACACGTCTTCGCAAGTGCGACGACTTACTATGCGCCACTGCTGCGAGAAAACGATTTCTATGTCGACTTTGACGCTATTCCTGATGAAATAAAACGCCTCGCCAAAGTCCTTTGGATTAATTATCCAAATAACCCAACGACAGCAACTGCCGATCTCGATTTTTTCGAGCGTGCTGTGGAATTCGGGCGGCAAAATAACATTCTCATCGCACACGACAACGCCTATAGCGAAAACACCTACGACGGTTACCGGTCACCAAGTATCTTGCAGGTAGAGGGTGCCGCTGAAGTAGCCGTTGAATTCTTTTCCTTGAGCAAAGCATTTAACATGACCGGATGGCGATTGGGATTTGTTGTCGGTAATCCAACTGCTGTCAGTGCCGTTAAAACCGTTAAAGATAACATAGATAACGGTTCACTCCGCGCCCTTCAATTCGCTGGTGCGAAAGCACTCTCAATAGCGGACGAAGTTACGCCTGCAATTAACGCTGTTTATCAGAAACGTCGCGACATGGTAGTGGATGCCCTGACAGATAGCGGATGGGATATCGAAAAACCGAAGGCAACGATGTATATTTGGGCACCCGTACCCCCGCGTTTTAACGGTTCAAGTCGTGCCTTCGCGACAGCACTCCTTGAAGAAGTCGGGGTTGTGGTAACACCCGGCCTTGGATATGGTCAGTGGAGCGAAGGCTATTGCCGACTCTCTCTTACGTATCCAGATTCGGTTATCAAAGAAGCAATTTCCCGGATTCGCGATTTCGCGCACTAATCATTAGACACAGCCTTTGAATTAATGCTTCTGGTTCACAACAGACTCATGATATATGCTCACCCGCATTCAGCAAAAAATGCCATCCTCATCTTTAGCACAGTCCTTGTTGCTGTTTTTACCTGTGCAGATACACAGGCTGAGCAGATGCAAACCTATACCGTTGCCGATGGATTGGTGGGTCCTGTCGTCCCTGTTATTTTTCAAGACAGTCGTGGTATTCTCTGGTTCGGTTCTGACCAAAATGGCGTAAGCCAATTTGATGGCAACACTTTTGAATCCTATGCAGGCTCCCTGAACGCTCTGGATGAAGCACCTTCCGCTAAAGTGAAATTGGGTGCGTTGCTTGGAAGGACGCGACAAATCGCTGAAGACAAGTGGGGACATATCTGGTTCCTCACGCGGATGTCGTCAGAAAGAGAAGGACGCGTAAGTCGATTTGACGGCACCGCAATCAGTCTGATTGGCAATGGGAACTCATTGATTGTCGATCAACTCGGTGACGTGTGGGTTGGTGAAAATCAGCGATTGACAAAATACGTCACAGATGCCGAACGTCCACCACAAGCGCAGCCAAACGAAATCGTAGGCGAAGATTTGCTGCGTTCAACGGATCTGACAATCAACGTGATCTTTGAAAGTAAAGATGGGACGCTCTGGTTGGGTGGGAGTGAAGGTGAAAAAGAACAAACCGGTGTGATTCTGAGTTTTCGAGAGGGTCCCTTGACACGTGAACTCCTAACGGATGACGCAAGTGGTAAAACAGATGCTGAAACACCGCGTATGTCAGTGAGTTCCGGGTTCGTACGTTACGATACGTCAAATCTTCGCGCTGTGGGGGCAATTGAGGCAATAGCCGAAGATAAAGATGGAAATCTTTGGTTCGGGGGCTACAACCTTCTCCTACGGTTTGACGGAAAAGACTTTGAGCAGATTCTCCCACTACCCTGGGCGTACAGAGGCTCCAATATAACCACCTCTTTAGAAACAACAGCGACCAGAAGATTTACAAAAATCCGAAGTGATAAAAAAGGACGAATTTGGTTCAGCGACGAATATACCACAAGATGGTGGGATGGGGCCCGGTTGCATACGCGCGCAAACCTATCCGGGTTTCTTGAAGTCGAAGATGCTACAGGGCACTTATGGTTCGCCAATGAATATGGACCACAGAGATATGACCAAGACCTTCAACCAATTTCCTATACCACCAGTAGCAGTCTGGAAAACGATAACGTTCACACAATTTTTGAAGCCATGGACGGTAAGTTGTGGTTTGGACACGATAACGGTGTGACAGCGTTCGATCCGAGACCCGTCATTAGTACACACGCTGGTATCGGCACTAACCGAGTCCGGATGATATATGAAGATAGCCGTGGCTACCTCTGGTTCAGTATTCCCGGAGGCGTTGCGCGCTACAACCCCACTGCGGACACGGAAGACATCACCATCAATTCATTGCGATTAGGTTTGACACAAGACACGTCGTCTTCCACCCAAACCAACCCTACAAATAGACGGCAAGCTGGATCGGGTTCTCGCACTGAAATCATAAAAATGTTTGAAGTGAACGGACACATCTGGTTCGTCAACTTCGTAGATCCAAGGTCGCGTGGAAGATCAAGACGATATACGTTTTTTCGGTACGCCAATGGAAAATTTGACCAAGTTTCTATATCCATTCAGACCAGAATCGGCCCTGGTGGCGAAGGCGCGACCAGTGATCCTGAAGTTCTTGTTAGTGAAGGCGAACACCGATGGATAGCCTTCGGTGGAAACCTTTTTAAAGCGGATACGTCTGGTTTATTACGAATCACAAACAGTGGTTTTCAGAGAATTATGTTCGGCACGACTTCGGAGATAGATCACGGTGAAGCCGCTATTACCGCCCTCTATAGAGATTCAAATAAGAGGCTATGGGTGCATTTTGAGAATGGAAGGGTTTTACGCTATCCGAAAAATATTGACCGCCTAACGTCCACAACCGGCGGTATCAAGCCAGAAATTCTGCCACTTAAAGCGACAACCCTGTTAAAATCTGCGCTCGGTGGTAAATGGTTCTTCAATGCTGTAACAGGAAAATTGGTACTCTGGAGTGAGACTGAACTCGGTGCTCCGCTTTTTCTGGACGGAGCGTCCAGCTCAGCACCACTCGCGGTTTGGAAGGATCCGACGCAACAAAACAACGAAATAACTTTTCTCTTTTCAGACGCCCTCAGGACGTATTTAGGCACGCAGTTAATTACAACTAAGAACATTGAACTCGCGCCAGTAAATGCCTCACTGATTTCCAAGGACCAAACCCTCTGGTTAGCAACATCTCGTGGGGCGGTTCGCTACGATGGAAACATACTGACAACGTACACAACAAAAGATGGATTTCTTGTGGACAATGTGCGGGATGTGATGGAGGACAGCAGCGGTAATATCTGGTTTGCCACAAGGGGTGGCGGCACTGTTCGATATGATGGCGAAACCTTTTATACACTCACGACAAAAGACGGTCTGGCACATAATAACATCTGGGAACTTTATGAGTTCAAGGATCAAGAGATCTGGTTTGCAACCGAAGGGGGTGCTACACAATATACACCTACCCGCGGTGGAATCCCTTTCTGTCGGTTAACCGCTTTAGCGGCTGACAAAACCTACACGCAACTTTCATCTAACCTCTCGCTACCCGCCCGTGGCACCAGAAATGTTATCTTTGATGTGCAGGGCATTAGTCCACTCCGAGAAGGTCTGTCATATCAATTCAGATTACTCGGATTAGATAATCCGAAGTGGACCAACGTTTCAGCAGAGATGTTTTCTCTTTTAACAACGAATCCAAGCGTTTCATCTGAGGAGTGGATTAACCTCGCCACATCCGAGTCAACAGACACACAACTCATGAACAGTAGCGGCGTCAAAGTGGCACTTCAGAACCGAAACGGTATTCTACGCATTCGCTACACCGGTTTGAAAGCAGGAAACTACAGTTTCCTTGTTAAGGCTTTCCGCGAAAACTGGGACTACACGCATCGACCCGCAGTTGTGGATTTTAATATCCAACCGCCGCTTTGGACGCGATGGCGCACCTACTTACCAACGCTCATTTTCCTGACCGTGGTTTTCTCCTTATTAGGTCGTTTAATTGTCAACCGACGGCACACGGCGCAGTTACGCAATGAAGTGCGTCAACGCGAAGAAGCGGAAATGCGCCGTATCCGCGCTGAGTTGAGTGAAGCACAAAATATCCAAATGGGACTTCTGCCCACAGAAGCACCTGACACGAAAGGGTTTGATGTCGCGGGGATGTCGGTACCTGCGACGCAGGTCGGCGGAGACTTCTACGACTATCTCACTGTAGCAAACGGTCAGACAGCAATAGCAGTGGCAGATGCTGCGGGGAAAGGACTGCGAGGTGCGATGAATGCAGTGCTGACGAATGGAATGTTATACGAAGTCTCACGTTTCAAATCCGAGGCGGATGTCATTCTCAGCGACCTTAATTCAGGATTAGCCCCACGCATGTATGGTCCAAGTTTCATCGCACTCAACCTCGCGATTCTCGATGAAACTACAAGACAAATCGACTATGCTAACGGAGGACAACCCTATCCTGTTCTTAAGCGCGGGAACGACATAATTGAGATTGAAAACAGCGACCTTCCACTGGGTAGTATGAGAACGGTGGAATATGAATCGGCGACCTTCGATTTAAGCGAGGGCGATATTCTTATCTTTCATACCGATGGTCTGATTGAAGCACTCAACCAAGCGGAAGAGATGTATGGAACTGATCGTTTAAAGGAATCAGTGGCACGCATTCCTGGGGGTTGTAGTGCGGCAGAAGTCGTTGAGCACCTTGTCGTTGATGTCCGCAATTTTGTGGGTGAGGCGGAGCAGTATGATGACATGACAATCGTCGTCATCAGAATCCCATAAAGCTGTAAAGTTCAAAGTGTATCTAAAGTCCGTAAAGTTGCAAGAGACTTCTGATGAAAAAGAACGACTCTTCACAACTTTGAACTTGCAAACTTTCTTGTGCTGACCGCTGACCGCTAATCTACGCATCCCTGAACTCAATAACTGTCTGCCGATATTCCTCAGGAAGCCCGATGTCGAATCGGCGGCCTTTAACAACATATCCTGAAAATCCGTCTGCTTTCCGCAATTCGTCCAAACAGGAAGTGAGTTGGAATTCCCCGCGCTCGCGGAGATTATGGGTGATGTTGCGTTCAAGAAATTCAAAAATCTGGGGCTGAATTACATAGATACCAAACACCGTCAAGAACTGGTCTATATCCATTCCATCCACGTGCAAATGTTCCATCGCATACTCAGCATCCGGTTTTTCGTAAAACTCCGTTACCGAAAGTAGCGAGTTTTCTTCTTCCCAAACCCCACTGACACATCCAAAATTCGACAAGTGTTCAATCGGCGTAACTTTGAGTCCAACGACGCTCTGCCCCACGCGCTCATAAGCCTCGACCACCTGTCGAGCGCAGCACCTTTCCTCATCTGAACCGTAGAGATGGTCCCCGAGCATGAGCAGAAACGGTTCGTTGCCAACCCATTCCCGTGCACAGTAGACAGCATGTCCAAAACCCTCCTGAACGTCTTGCGTAACGAACGTCACTCGACTCCCTAATTCCAATAAATAGTTACAATACGTTTGATTCTCTTTGCTGAGTTTATTAAAGTGTTCAATCGGGGGTGGCGTTTTGAAAAACGACTCAAAGAGTTCAGTATCACCTGGCTGAACGATAAGGCAAACTTCCTCAACGCCTGCCTTCACTGCCTCCTCAACGATCGCCATGATCGCTGGTTTTGCTTGCCCGGCACTGTCAATCACTGGAAACAACTCTTTCTTCATCGCCTTTGAAGCAGGGAACAACCGAGTTCCAAATCCTGCAGCAGGGATGACGGCTTTTCGGACATGTCTACCCGCCTCAATAACGAGCTCCAAACAAGACAGATCCAAATCCCGCTCAATAATCTCAATAACCTTCTGTTGGCTCTCTTTGTCTTTTGCAATAAATTGTGCGGATCCGTCACCTTGCGAACCGACCCCTTTGCCGCCCCAGATATACGGTTGAATCGGTTCATAGTTGAGGACCTTGTGAAGGACAGGTGCCGTCAATTGCGATGGACATGCTGGGATGAGGTGTTTGTCAAACTCCATCTGGGCACGTGTCATGAGCTTCCCAACTGCTTCGGCATCTCCATCGCGGAGTGTCTGATATGCCTCTTGTGTAATCTGCGCGCTTAATGGACCGAGGTAGTGTTGAACATTTCTATCTAACTCGCTTTCCGCAAATGGATAACAGTGATTTAATTGGTTTAATATGAGGCGTGTATCTTTACCAGCACCGAGATCAACAATCACGAGGTACATGTTCTGCGATACATTGAACTCTCGGACATCAATATGGTCCCCGTCAAAGGTCATGAGGATAGGCTGCTGGTATGCACACCCCTGGTCCATCCGTCCACAGCGTGAAGGTGTTGTTGTCTCGCCTCGATAGGCATATTCCATCTCACCGCGCGTCGTCATCTTGAGATCATACGTACGATTAAAGGCACGTGCCACCAAAACACTGATAGCTGCACTTGAAGACAACCCTTTTTTGACGGGCAAATCGGTGAGATAATTATCGATTTCCAACCCTTGGACCCGGTAGTTGGTTAAAATTTGATATGCGACCCCGGCGGCATAACTAAAAAATCCGCCTTTTTCAGCTTCGGCGAGAAGCACGTTACCGTCCATGGGCAGGCTATAGGGACCATGACGGGTGCCATCACTGAGTGTTGTCCTCAAAATTAGACAGGTTGGATGCGGTTTAACCTCGGCATACACACCTTGGTTTGTGCTGGTTATTAACGTATAGCCCTTTTCGAGCGCTGCGTTATTTCGCCGGTGCCCGCCTGCCCAATCACTGTGTTCCCCGAACAGGCAAATTCTTCCCGGCACAAAAAGTTTCATAGCAGCTCCTTAATAAAAATAGTAAAATTTGTTCTTAGATCAACCTCAATTAGACGAAGACCTCGCAATTTTAGTTGAAGTGAAAATTCGTTCAAATGCCTCAGTTGCGGGTTCGCGCTTATGGACTTATGGCATCTTCCCAATTTAATCGCGCCCAGTGACACCTTTGTTGCCACCTACCTGCTTTTAGTGTGGTTCCAAGGGGCAATGCTTCGTTCTTTGCAATTGCAGAAAACTCTTCTATTGCAGTGTCATAATCTTTCTGGTGGTAGGCATTGATACCTATTGTCCTCTGGACTTCTAACGCGAGACTCTGATACTGTTGGGATGTCAACTGGAAGCGTGCTGGTGTTTCTGGCGAATTCTCCTCTTCTAATAGTGCCGCTGCGCGTTGGAAATATCGGTTGCTGCTCTGCCACGCTTCTTCTCTATGCAATAATTCGCCAGCTAAGAGATATGCTAACCACATATCTGGTGCCGTTTGTATACACCTCGACAGGTATACCATCTTTTCCGCCCCATCTTTGGATTCTATTAATGCAGCACGCAATAACTCTGGTAAGGACGAATTTTCTTCCGGCTTCCCAGTTAATTGGGAATCCCAATCCGTTGGCATTGTATCAGAATGAGAGAGTGCTACAATTCGCTTGATACGCCTCAACTCAACCGTTTGGTGTTCTGTTTCAAGCGAGGCATAAGTCTCTAATGCCTTCTCGTGATCATCCTTGAGCCAGTAGATGTCTCCGATTAAGAGCACTGCTTCTGGACTCAATCGTGTGTCCTCCGCAGCTACGACGCGAGTTGCTAACGACAGCGCCTTATCATAATCTTGTATCCGATAAGCACTGTACATTAAGCCGTATAGCGTGCTTAAGTTGTTAGGTTCAGCAGCCAACATCGTTTCAAAGGTTTGGACAGCAGTGACAAAATCTTTTTGGTAGTATGCCTGCCACGCCGTATCTCGCCAAGCAGCCATTTCATGGGCACAGACGCGCTCAAAAACACTCCGCTGCTGTAAACGGTACGTTGTATAGGCTATGTCATTATCCGTCAAAGGGACATTGTCCAAAAATTCGATCCACTCTATTTCCAGTGAATACAAGTCTTTCCCGTAATGCTTCACAAAATTACCGGTTGGAAAAACACCCTTAAATTTTTCTATGCCGTAGGTATCAACAAGAAACCGAACGAAGGAACCAGCCAGTAGATAACTTCTCGAACCGGCATGTCCCCAAAATCCGAATCCCATGATGCCTGAAAGGGGTGGTGCGATCTCCATCTGTCGCATCGCTTTTGCCCACTGATGTCCAGTAAGTCTACCTTCCTCCCAATCCGCAGCGACTGCGATTCCTTCATGGAGCCCTATCTTCAGACTCACTTTCAGAGGGGACCAAGGCACAGTAAAGACATGCGCCAATTCATGTTTCAGTACTGGATGCGGAAAACCTTGGGCATGGATGTGAAATCCATAACCGAACGGGTCCTCAACAGATGTATGACGGGCACCAATCAACCGTTTCTTCTGTTCTGGAGAAGCATAAATGTATGCGCGAACCTTTTGAGAAAGCACTTCACCTTCAGGCATGAGATACGCAGAGAGCTGGGCGTACTGAAATTCACAATCCTCAGCCATGCGTTCAATCTCAGTCTCAAGTTCACGTGCATAGAAGATTTCAAAATGCGTTGTTTCTCGGAAGCCGCCGAGTTTTCGAGCGACATCTTCCCGGGTGGGACGAATACCGAGCGCGCCTGCATAAAATTGAAAACCTAATAAGCCAACGATCAATAAATATAGCGGTACGCGTTGTGTAATCGGTCCAACAAGTTTACGCCACCTAAGCTTCGGCATCAATCCTGTTCCCCGGCTCACCTCACAAGTGCTGACAGTAAGTCCCAAAAATAGAAGGCCCCAGAGCAGCGCCTCCGTACGGGCAATCAGGAGGGTGCCAGTTATCCGAATAACGAAATCGTAAATTGGTCCCGGAAAATATCCGAAAGTCGAGTGATACGCGAATACGGGTGGATGAAATATTAGATTGATAACCACTGGGACACAAGAAAGTAGGAGATAACCCAGATACGCTAAATATGCAGCCCACCGTTTTTTAATCCAGAAGCCAAAAAACACACCCACCGCAGTCGCATACAGACAACAAATTAGAGGTAAAATAGCGAAA
>VXZL01000381.1 GCA_009845505.1 Candidatus Poribacteria bacterium
GTCCTACTTCAAGCTCTTCTATAGCGTAAACGATAGAACGAGCAACTGTCTCGGTTTTACCTGAGCCAGGGCCGGCAATGATTAAAAGGGGGTCCTTTTCATGTTTAACAGATTCTCGTTGGGCTGGATTTAGTCCATCTAAAAGTTTCGACATCTTTAATTTCGTTTAGGTTTGTGAGAGATGTTAGAATCATAGGACTTACGCAAAATCTCGAATACCCCCCTTTTATAAATCAACGGTATGAAGTCCGTATGGACTTCACCGCCCCGCAAGCAAGGGGAAACGTGTCGGTTTTAAAAATAACTGCGGTCCTGAATTCCTTGGACATTGCCACCGGCGCTGTTAGGAATGCACATGGCATAAATCAACGGTATGAAGTCCGTATGGACTTCACCGGGAGCGAGTACGCCGCAAAACCGTGCCTACCGGGTTGGGGTTTTCGCGACCTAATTTCCGACAAAATTTTCAGCGTGTACAGAAATATTTTCGTCAATCTGCAGCCTCTTCTTTCGTCGATTCCGCTGTTTTTTTACGCTTCTCTGGTGGCGGATCCACGAATTTGTATTTTCCAGACTTTCGGTATTTTTCATCTAACTCGCGGTAGTACTCGCCCAATTTCCTGGCATCGTGATTGAATTTTTTAGAGATTTCCCTTCGAATTCTGTGAATTTCGTCAAGTTCATAGTTAGCCATTTTAGTCATCAACTCCAAAATAGTTTAGAGGTGTCGCCAATTCCGGCGTTGGTAAACCAAGTTCACGATTTACCTGCCGGATACGATAAGTTTTATCAAGATTCGCGATATGTTTACAATTCCATGTTAAAAGCACATCTACATTGTAACACGAAGCAAGTGCTACATGATGTGCGTCACCGAACAGACCTCGAGGCATTATTAACCGGTCTATGTAGATTTCTGCGACTTGATTAACCTCAGTAGTAACTGTCAGTATTTCAAGATTCTCTACCAAGTCGATACGCTCTTGCGTTTTTTCACCTATCCCTTTGCGGAGCTCCTCAATAACAGCAGCACTTGAGACAAGGGTGAATTGATCCGCGTATTCGGACCACCATTTCCGGGTCCAACTTTGCCTAGCAAGTGATTCAATATCTGTGCGCAAGGTATAGTAGAAACTCGGAATTGTCGTTTCAATGTAGACGCGCTGTTGTGTTTCGCTTTGCAATAATTGTAACCTCCAAAGGAACTGTATGTCAAGGCAAAGTAAATCATGCGTTGATTTACCTATGCGCCTCCACGTACGCTCGAAGGACCGTATTTATCCGATCATGGTAATCCTGTCCCTGTTCCTTGAACCATTCCAAGATTTCGTGTTCAATCGCAAGATAATTTTCGGGGACAATCCGCCGGGCATTTTCCCAGAAGTCATCATCAAGTTCGGGGATGTCTGATGTATCAATTGTGTCCTCAGGAAGGTTCTCAATTTCAGAAAGCCGTGTTTTTGAAAGCTTCATTATATCTTCTCCTTTCCTTCGGTTTCTCTGACGGTGGATCTACGAATTTGTATTTGTCGGAGTTCCGGTATTCTTCCTCTAATGCTTGATAATGTGCAATCAGTTTATCCACGTCGTGGTCAAACCGAGCTGATATCTCTCGGCGGATTTTGCGAATTTCGTCAAGTTCACAGTTTGCCATTTTAGTCGTCAACTCCTAAGGTAATTATAAACGCCAAAGGTCTACGATGTCAAGGTAAACCGTTTCAGACAATTACAGAACAGACCGGTGAGGTTGGAAACCTCACCTACCGCGGGGCATAAAGCAGATTTTGTTCGGAAACGGCAAGCCCTTGTAAAAAATCCGCCTTTTAACTCGCAGCAGCGATAGCATCACTGAGCGCGAGGTCGCCGGTGTATAAAGCACGTCCGACAATCGCACCGTTTGCACCAATACCTTTTAAAGCCGCTATGTCAGCAAGCGATGTGACACCGCCCGAAGCAATCACGTTCGCGGAACCGGCATTGATAATATCGGCAGTTGCGTCTACATTCGGTCCCTTGAGCATGCCGTCGCTCTTGATGTCGGTATAAATAAGTGTCTGCACCTCCCCCATCTCTTGCGCGAATTCAACAGCCGACTTCTGTGAGACCTCCAACCATCCCTCAGTCGCGACCCTCCCATCTTTCGCATCAATACCGACAGCGATACGGGCACCATATTTCGCGCAGGCCTGCTTCACGAAGTCGGGTTGTTTGAGGGCAACGGTGCCTAAAATGGCGCGATCGACTCCCAATGCTAACACGGTATCTAAGCGTTCCATGCTACGGATACCGCCGCCGAGTTGGACAGGAATCTCAAGTGCGGCGACAATCTTGCTAACGATGTCGAGGTTCACTGATTCGTTCTGAAATGCGCCATCTAAATCTACGAGGTGGAGGTACTCCGCGCCTTCCGACTGCCACTGCAGTGCCATTTCTACAGGCGCGTCTGAGAAGACAGTCTCTTGTGTCGCAATGCCCTGAACGAGGTTTACACATTTTCCACCACGAAGATCAATTGCGGGAAGTATCTGCAAAGTCTTTCCTTTCTACAGTTGACGGCACAACGGCGTGTGCCTACTACTATTCATCTCGGAAAATGCCGAGCAATTTTAATTGGACGATTGAGATGACAGCAATAATGAAAAAGAGCACCCAGCCGATTGTTGCTGCATAGCCGAGACGCATGAACTGAAACCCGTTTTTGTAGAGATACATGACGATCGTTGAACCGGCATCAGCGGGTTCACCACCGTTTGTCAAAATATAGGGGAGATCAAAGAGCTGGAGCGACCCTATCATCGATACAACAAAAACGAAAGCAATCACAGGTCGCAAGGAGGGGAGTGTAACGTGTAGAAACGCCTGCCACCAATTCGCACCATCAACAGCGGCGGCTTCGTAGAGTTCCTGTCGGATGCCTTGTAAACCCGCCAAAAAATAAATCATGTTAAAGCCTGCCCACTGCCAAACACCGGTTAGGATGACTGCTGGCATCACGTAATTTTCCTCGTTCAACCAACCGATCTCTTTACCAAAGAAGATGAATTCCTCATTCACTAAGCCTGCGCGTTGGTCGTAGACGAGGTTAAAAATGATAGCGACGAAAACACCCGCAACCAGCACCGGGGCGAAGAAAGCAAGTCTGAGGATGTTTTTCCCTCTGACGAATTTGGAGTTGAGTAGGATTGCTAAGAGCAGTGCAATCGGTAACTGGAGGGTCAGCGTGCCTGCAGCAAAGTAGGCGGTGTTTCGGAGCGATTTCCAGAAGATTGGATCGCCGAAGAGATCTATGAAGTTCCCGATCCCGACGAATATCCGACTTTGGAATCCACGCATCTCATACAGGCTCATCACAAGCGATGAAACGAGTGGATACCCCATAAAAACAACGAAGAGTATATAAAATGGTGCAATGAAGAGGTAAGGTGCGATTTTCTGTTGTTGGTTCCAAAAACGGTATGTTGTCTGTTTTGTTCTCATTTTTTTAATTATCGCAAGCGAGTTGTCAGGAACTCTATAGTGTGCAGCGTTATCTTTCAAATCCGCATTGCTGCCGTTGTTGCAATGCTACAGACCTTGGCCGAGGGTCTCATCGTCCGATGCTGCTTGAGAAAATTATAATTCCCCCCAGCGTCCTTGGTCTTTTGCAATAAGTGCGCGGACTTTCTCGGCAAGGTCCGTGAGTGCTTCTCTGGGAGTCTGCTTCTCTGTTACCGCGGCGAAAATAGCATCGTTCAACAGGTCAGCTCCCTCCGACCAGTAGGGATTCTGGTAACGTGGCGGTAAATCGGGTGCAAGTTCGATAAATAAGTCTCCAAGGGGTTGTCCTCCCAGATAGGGATCGGGTTCTTTAAAGATAGGTGCATCCCATGCGGATTTGAGGGGCGGTATAATTCGTGTTGTTTCATACCGGTTCACGAGTCCGGGTCGGTCAAAATAGGTAAATTTGAGGAGTTCCCAAGCTTTGTCAGGATTTGTGCACTGCGTGGTCATTCCGATCATCGTGCCCCCACGTGTCGTGGTCCGTCTGCCACCTGGATGCCACGCTGGCATGGGTATCGCCTTCCATTTGCCGGACATCTGGGGCACTTGACTCTTGAGAATCCCGACGTACCAATCGGGTGAGAGAATAGAAAGGATTTTACCGTCTTGCATGGCAGCAAAATTGCTGGGGTCGCCGTGCCATGTCCCGTAGACTGGCGTGGCGATTTCATGTTCGTTGAAAAGCGATGTGAAAAACTCTAAGGTTTCAATTGCGAGTTCACTGTCAATAATGACGTTGCCTTCTTCATCAAAAAAGCCCCCGCCTTGTTGGAGGAGCAGGCTGAAATAGTCACTCTCCGTGCGCCGGTCCAGGACAATAGCGTATTGATCGATTTCACCATCGCCATCAAGATCGCGAGTCGCTTTTTTTCCAGCGACGATAAAGTCGTCCCACGTTTCGACCTCAGTCATCTCAACACCTGCGGCTTTAAAGAGGTCATCGCGATAGAGAAGCACAACAGGATGCAAATCGTGTGGGATTCCGAAAATCTTTCCTCGATAGGACCACGGCGTAAAACGACTGACGACCAATTTCTCCATCCAACCTTCGCTTTCCAAACGGGGACGGAGATCGACAAAACCGACCTCGTCAATTGCACCTTTGAGAAAACGACCAATAGATGTAATCTCGACCTCAACGAGATCGGGTGCTCCGAAATTCGAGAGCATCGCAGCGAGGAGTTTATCGTGCATTGTGTTGCCGAAATTGATAAGCTGCACGTTGACCCCTGGGTTCTGCGCCTCAAAAATCGGCACGCGTGCTTGGTACTCTTCGTAGTGGGTATTGGCGAAAATCCAAAATTCCAGATTCTCACCCGTTTCTTCGGAACGTCCGAAGATAAAAAGGGTAGATACAAGAAAAAGGACCAACATGACCATGGGTCCCTTACCGAGCGGAAAGCTCTCTACATCAATAGGAAGGCGAAACATAAAAAACTCCGATTCCAAAAAATTCGCTTGACTTTTGCGGACGTAACGATTAAAATTTACCAAAATATCTGGTTTTTAGCAACAAACTTTTTCAATGGCTGTTAGCAGTCGGCTATCAGCAGTCAGAAGTCGATAAGAGTCGCGAGCTGGAGCTCGCTCCTACAGAAATACCTGTTTGCAGAATACGTCAGAAATGGAGGATAGTTTTATATGCCTACATACGAGTATAAATGTCTCGCCTGCGATAATCAATTCGAGCGGTTTCAGGGCATTACTGCCCCACCCCTTGAAGAGTGCCCAGAATGCCACGGTAAAGTGAAACGGCTCATCGGCGCAGGTGCTGGGTTGATTTTCAAAGGCTCCGGTTTCTACATCACGGACTACCGGAGTGAAGGGTACAAAGAATCGGCGAAGAAAGATAAAAGCGAACCATCAGACAAAAGTACTTCATCGGACAAAGGCGAGAAGAAAGAAACGAAAACCGATACGAGTAGCGAATCAAAGACTAAATCTACTGATTCGGATTAAACGAACACACCTCAAGGGAGACGCTGTGCACAATCACAGTCATGACCATCACCACCCTCATGGCGATGGACACGCGCATAGCCATCAGACGCATCTTCAGAAGAAATTCAAGTTTGCTGTTGTTGTCACGTTCTGCGTCTTCCTCGGTGAACTCATCGGAGGTATCTGGTCAGGCAGTTTAGCCCTCCTTAGTGATGCAATGCATGTCATGTCGGACGTTTTTTCGCTGCTCATCAGTTGGTTGGCGATTTATCTCTCGACTCGTCCTGCGACTGCCTCCCGAACTTATGGGTATCATCGCGCCGAGGTGTTCGCCGCCCTTGTCAACGGCGTATCCCTTATTGCAATCTCATGCTGGATTTTCTATGAAGCCTATCAACGGTACACATCGCCAACGGAGATAAAAGTAACCGGGATGTTTATTGTGGCATGCCTCGGTTTTGTTGGGAATCTACTCATCTTATGGCAGCTCCACGGTGGCAGTAACAATGAGTGGCACGGAAACCTCAATGTCCGAAGCGCGATGCTCCATGTGATAGGGGATACGCTCTCCTCGGTCGCTGTTGTCGTTGGCGGCGCGATTATCTATTGGACAGGATGGTACCCGATTGATGCGCTGCTGAGTTTCCTCATAGGTGGGATCATACTTCTCGGTGCGGTGAATGTGACGCGGGAGGCGGTACATATCTTGCTTGAAAACTCACCTCGGAATGCGGACGCACAGACTGTTGCTACGCATCTTCAGGGATTAGACCCTGTCAAAGACGTTCACGACCTACACATCTGGTCGCTGTGTTCCAACTATTGTGCCTTGAGCGCACACATTGTGGTCGACGAAAACACAACCTTAGCACCCGACCGGATTCTTGAACAGATCAATGCTGAATTGCAAACACATTTCGGCATTAGCCATACCACGTTGCAGCTTGAACAGGTCGCTTGTGCACAGGCAGGAAATCTCCTGTGCAATGCACAACACTCGTAGTAATTGCGGGCAGGTACAAGACCTGCCCCTACTTCATTCAGATTGGGTTTCCGTTAAGAACGCAAACTAACAGTTTGCGCTACAATCCCACAGTTTAGCCGTGCTCTACTTCTAAACGATGCGCCTGTCAATAAGAACGCAAACTAACAGTTTGCGCTACAAATCCCACAGTTTAGCCGTGTTCTGCTTCTAAACGATGCGCCTGTCGAATCAGTGTAGGATCCTTTGCGAACCGTTGTGTCGCCTTAACTAACCCGCTCACGTGGGCTACCATATCCTTCTCCACCTGCACAACTCGGTCCATCAGATACGGTTGATTGCCCTGCTCAATTGCCCTTCTCATAATAGAGAGGAGGTGCATATAGATCGTATCCGCTTCGCTTCCCTCAATTGCAATCGCTATCCCAAAGGCTTCATCGAGCGAGATGTTTCCGCTACTGACTCTTTGTTCGTGTGCATCCAGTGCGTCTGTAATTTGCCGAACTGGAACATCCGACAACTCGGGCACAGGCGAATCAATCCCGAAGGCATTAACACACAAAGCTCTCCCAAAATCCACGAGGATATAGTGTTGCCACTCTTCCGTGCTCATCTGTTCCCAAAATCGTGCGATTCGTTCATCCACATCTCCCAAACGGAGCGAAAGGGAGGCATACAGTTTCGCTTGCCGCAATTCAATATCCTGACAAAAATCAAAAAGTTCTCCTAATGTCATGTTACTCCTAAGTAGTCTGTCCAGTCTAAAATTGGAGATTGTCTGGAGTTGACCGATTCATTTCATATTACAACGGGCAATGAATTGCCCTACTACAAACGAATTCGACTACAATGTTAGGGCGGCCTGCCATTAGATGTGAAGTGGCAAAGTAATCGCTGTGCCGGACTGCATACTCTGCGTGACGGCTTCGGTAAACTCCATGTACTTCACACCCGTTTCAAAGTCTGTGTGTGTGATAACCTCTTCGCCACGGATAGCGTTCACGAATTCTTCTTCGACCCGCCATGCACCTGCCTCTGCATCGGGGATGTCAACCTCGTTAAGTTCGGTGTCGTCTTTCTGTCCACCGTAGAGGCGATTTCCTGAAAAGCGTAAAGTCCCGTTGCTACCGAAAACATAAACCTCTGGTGCCCCTGCTAATCCGGCAACGTTAGAAACCTGCAGATGAAGTTGCGCCCCGCAGGCGAGATCCCCGACAACATCAATATGTTCAGGTATCCGAACAGAACGCATCACACCGTCAGCATCGGGACGCATTTTGACGAAGGTCTTTCCCATCGCCATAATCCGTGTGGCTTCGCCGACCCACCGGATCAAGGCTTCATACCAAATTCCCATACTCATGATGTTCAGACCGCTGAGGTCGAAATCTTGCCGCCACTGGAGGGAGGCTTCGCTGTCGAGAAATGCGCCGCCTGCGCGTGCTTCTATGGCAAGCACATCCCCGATATATCCCTCAGAGATGAGACGTTTTATGGTGTTATCTACTCTCAGCGTCATCGGTGATGGGACAATCTGCGCGATGAGATGCGTTTTTTGACGGGATACGGCACGCATGGTATGTGCTTCTTTGGCGTTCATTGCCATCCGTGCCTCGCACATCACGTGTTTATCCGCCTCAAGTGCTGCCACAGTGGCGCGGCAGTGCATATAGGGCCATGTCCCGATGACGATTGCGTTGGTATCCGGGTCAGCGATAGCGTCCTGCCAATTGCCGTAGGTTTTTGGGATACCGAACTCGTCCGCTACGCGTTGTGAAGATTCCTGACTCCGATTGCAAACCCCGACGATTTCAACGCCTTCGATAGCTTGTAGTCCGGGAATATGCCGTGATCTTGTATTTCCACCTGCGCCGATAATACCGACTCGAATTGTATCTTGTGCCACTTATTTGCTCCTTCCATTTTTTGTGTCGCAGTGTTCATTTTACAAAAATTTGGGAAGAGTGTCAAGTGGTAATTTTGGGTTAACAGCACAATTCATCTTCTTGCTCAATGCGACCGAAATCTTTCAGCGTTTTCAGGGTATCAACCGTAATCCTGGATTGCCACTCTTTCTTTGCTGTTTGCCATGCCTCTGGATATTGATCGTCCCAGGAGAAATTCGGGGACCAAGAACCGTCCTCGCCCTGCTGTTCAATTTCAAAGTCCAAGTTCATGGCTACTTCATCTTGAAGCCGAGCAGCTAAGGGCGATTCTGGAGAGGGCACCACCCACAGAGGTTTGAGGACATAGCCGGTCAACTCCTCGGCGTTCCGGGCAACACCGTGCGCTGCTGTTCGGGCGAGTTTCGCCCAGATTTTGTCCCTATTCGGCAGTGCCTCTGTCCCCGCGAGCCGGACGAAACAGAGGGTGTCGTGCATCTCCATTTCGTCAGGTAGGGAATCCAGATGTGCCAGAACGACATCTGTTAATGTCTTTAACAATGGCACCGGTACGCCATCGCTAAATTCTTGCAAATATCCGACGATCTCAGCACGGGGGTTGACCAGAAACCGACCGAAACTTTCGGGACTGCTCTCATAAGTCCACCAAGGAGCGTGAGGTGCGTCCTCCACTTCGGGTGGCACGATATGCCATACCTGATGGGACTCGTCATAGGTATCGATAAAATACTGGATTCCCTTCTGGACTAATGTGTGACTGGCAGGTGCTTGAATTTCCCTAAGAATCTGGAAACCTATCGTAGTCGCAATTGCAGACGAGGCAGGCGTTCTGAGGTCAGGCTCCAGACTGTGGCCGAAACCGCCGTCATCGTTTTGATAAGGTGATAG
>VXZL01000038.1 GCA_009845505.1 Candidatus Poribacteria bacterium
ACCCAAGAGTAAAAATGGGACTTGTCGCACTTTGGACCTTTGACAAAAACACCGTTCAAGGGAAAGACGTTGAAGATGTTTTCGGGAAAAATAGCGGAACCATTACTGGTAAACCCGCCCAAATCGACGGGTTTAGCAGTGAAGCTCTCAATTTTGACGGTGTTGTTGATTTGGTACGAATGGGTGAGGACATCTTCTTCCCTTCTGTGACGATGGAGGCGGTTATTAAGCCCACCCTTGGTACACGAAATCCGATCTATGACAAATACAACTACGGCATTCAACTGCTTGATAACAATAATGTTGGCATCTGGATTCGAGCGGACACGGCAAACGCCGCAAAACATTGGCCCTCCGCTTATACACCGTTTCCTACGGATGGCGAGTGGCATCACGTCGTTGGGGTTGTTGAGAACAAAAAGTCTGTCCGAATCTACCTCGATGGTGAATTAAAAAAGATGACTCCAGCACCTGATCAAATCAGTATCGCCTATGGTGCAGCACACAAGCCGACCATTGCCTACACACAACACTTGGGCGGTATCTGGTACGCCGGGGGCATTGACGAAGTTGCCATTTTTGAAGGCGCGTTAAGTGATGCCGATGTGAGAAAATTGCATACACTGGCGTTGGCAATTGAACCGACGGGAAAACTGGCGATAGCTTGGGGTGAACTCAAGACTAAAAATTAAGGTGCCACAGAGAAAGTGAATCGCAAGTTTCCTTGAGGAAGGACGCACTTAAGGAGTCATTACTTACGTTGTAAATAAATTGCCTTTCTCCCATCTATGCTAATAAACGCTGCTTCGATGGCCGACTTCGAGAACAGTGATCTCTCTTGTTTGCCGATTGAAGGTATAGATTACTCGGTAATCATTGACACGTAAACTGAACTTTCCTCTATGTCGTCCTCGGAGAGCTCTGTGGCGATGTTTATCTCAGTTTTCGCATAATACTTTTAGCCTGTCAAGAATTTGCTGTTCAATCGTCGCATCTAAACGGGCAAAGTCACCTTCCGCTTTTGGGATAATTTCCAGACGATACATTACCACTTCAGCCCTAATTCTTTTGCAACTTCCTTGATCGGGATTAATTCAGCGGTTCCTGCTTCAACCTCTGCAACGCTTCGCTCCAACCTTTCAGCTACCTCTGGGCGCAACTCCAACCCTTCATCGGGGTCATAGTCATAATCTTCAAGAAACTGTTCTAACTCCAGATAATAGACGAAAAAATCAAGGAATTCTGATTTCAATTGTTCCGCTGCGGCAGCCGTTGGTGCCACCTTCTGCAACTTAACAATCCGCTCCCGTGCAGCAAAAAGTCCCCAATTCGCAAAGGTCTCCATCAACGCACGGAACCCGTCATCGGATAACGCCGATACCTGTATTTCTGGTTGCGGATCGGTGAGTAAAGGCTTGTCGCTCATCCGTCGCGCGATACGTCCTATAGGCGAGGTTTTGCGTGCGGCTTCCACAACTGCCACGCGTCGCTGTAGGGGAGCAAATCTATCAGAGGCACGCAGTATTGAAAGCAGGTCTTCTTCACGTTCCTCTAACTCAAATGCCAGCCCGCAATAGCCTTCATAAAATTCACGGAACTCAGCTTCCAGTGCATCCCGATCGGCGTTCTCAGCAAGCAAAGACACAAGTCGTTCCCGCGCCTCAAAGAGCGCACGGTCTACCATTGGTGTCAGCCAAGTGCTAAATTGCGCGTGGCTCATACCTGTTATATCGTGTTTCATTGGATTCTCCTTCTAACCGACCGATGCAATCTCCAAGTTGTCTTTCCAATGTTTCTGTAGCATCCGCTTCAGTAATTGGTGCTGCTGCGCGTCCAGTCGTGGATCCGCTTTGATTAATGATTCTGCCTCTTTTTTTGCGGCTTCCAAAAGTGAGGCGTCCTGGATAATATTCGCAATCTTGAAATTCGGAATACCCGATTGGCGGGTGCCGAAGAACTCACCCGGTCCGCGGATATTCAAGTCTGCCTCCGCAATCTGAAAGCCGTTGTTTGTCCGAATCATCGCTTGAATCCGCTGATAGGAATCATCGCCTCTCGGCGAAGCGACAAGATAACACGCCGATTGATGCTTACCACGTCCAACGCGCCCGCGCAGTTGATGCAACTGTGAGAGTCCAAACCGCTCGGCATTCTCAATCGCCATCAACGTCGCGTTCGGCACATCAATACCCACCTCGATTACCGTTGTTGAGACGAGGATATCGATGTGTCTGTCCTTGAATCTTGCCATGACCTCCTGTTTCTCAATGGATTTCATCTGTCCATGCAGCAAACCCACACGTAAGTCTGGAAACACGTCGTTCTGGAGATGCGATGCCATTTCTGTTGCGGCTTTGAGTTCTTCCAGTTTTTCCGACTCTTCAACGAGCGGGTAAACAACATAAGCTTGCCTGCCACGCTGGATCTCTTTCCGAAGCGTCGTATATAACTTTTCCCGATCATTCTCCTTTATCCAACGCGTCCGAATCTGCTGTCTACCGGGTGGCATTTCATCGATGACAGATACATTTAAATCCCCGTAGAGCGTCAAGGCGAGTGTTCTCGGAATTGGTGTCGCTGTCATGACGAGGACATCGGGCGACGGGGCAGCTGTATCAAGATGCTTCTGTGCTTCAGTCGCAGATTGCGCTTTGTTACGGAGCGTTGCGCGTTGCATCACACCGAATCGGTGTTGTTCGTCGATGATAACGAGTCCAAGTTTATGGAAATCTACGCCTTCTTGTATCAAAGCCTGTGTCCCGACGATGAGGTCTGCAGTGCCGTTAGCAATCGCCGCCAGTGCTTCTTCACGCTCCGCTTTGGGGAGGTCGCTTTTCAGAAGTACAACGTTTATTTTTCGTTTATCCTGTTGCTCTGTTTCTATGGACACATCGCGATGCATATCCTTGAACATATCAGAGAGGTTGTAATAGTGCTGCTCGGCGAGGATTTCAGTCGGCACCATCAGGGCACCTTGGTACCCATTTTCGATAGCACACAGGAGTGCCATCGCTGCGACAACAGTTTTCCCCGAGCCGACATCCCCTTGGATGAGTCGATTCATCACCTTTTTTTGCTGCATATCGTTCAGGATTTCTCTGAAAACCCGTTTTTGGGCACCCGTCAACTCGTAAGGCAGCGAAGCCGTGAAATCCGATAATAGAGAGGGCGAGGTGTTTCCCGAATCCATTCCAACCCGAAATGCAATACCCGCTTCCAAGGTCTTTCGCTCTTTTTTCATCTCCATTCCGGCACTCAGAAGGAAAAATTCTTCAAAAGCCAACCGTTTTTGTGCAGCTTCTTGGTGTGCCTCTGATGTTGGAAAATGGATCTCGTTGATGGCGAGTTGTCGGTCGATTAAACCTTGTCGTTTGCGGAGTTCGAGCGGTAGGATTTCAGGAATCTCTTGCCCGTATGCGTCAAGAGCCGTCCGCATCCATGTACGCAACATTTTTGCCGTCAGTTTCGCCGTGAGTGCATATTTCGGCACAATCCGTTTCGTGTGAATCAGGTTGTCTTCCTCGAATAATTCAAACTCGTAGTCAGTCGCTTGGATTTCGTTATAACGGCGCGAGAACTTACCACTGACGACCACTTCAGTATCCACGGGCAGTAGGGACTTCATAATACCGATACGCCGACCGAAATTAACGAGGACGGCTACCCCGGTCCCATCGTAAATTGAGATCTTACCGATGCGTTTGCCCTTCGCTGTCGGAGACGACGTGTGGTTAACGACCTTACCCTGAATCGTCTCCGGTTCGTCATCTTTAGTTCTTCCGACCCTATAAATCTCCACTGTCTTGGAACGATCGATGTAGTCACGGGGGTAGTATGCCAGCAGTTCGCCAACGGTTTGGAGGTTAAGTTCTGACAGAAGCATTGCCGCACGGCGGGGGCCGATCCCTTTGAGATACTGCAGCGATTCGGATAAGAAATCGAGCAAGCTCAGATCTGTTGAAACGGGAATATCTGAGATTGGGACGGATGCCGTCGGTTTTTCTGTAGCGGTGTTTTGGGTTTGTGTGGGAGGAACCTCTGCGTCTTGGAAGAGTGGTAGTGTCTCTTTGCGTGCCCTCTGCGTTGTGCGTTCCGTTGTTGGTTCCTGCTTGGGAGACGCGCTGTCCGATCGGTTCACTTTCTCTTGAAAGAGCGGCAGCGACGCTGTTTGTGCCTTTTTTCTCCTTGTGGGATGGGTTTCTAACCTCGAATGGGTTTGTTGCTTGTGTCCGAGTGCCGTGTCAATACGTTTTGTTGCTTCTTCAAGCGTGCGTTGTCGTTCAATTGGCGAAGCACTTGTGTAATTTTTAAAGAGGTCGGCTAAGTTATGCAGGACCTCTTTTTCAGTTACTGCTAAGTCAAGGGCATCTCCATTTTTTACCCACAACTGGACATAACTTCCTAACCCGTTGACAACGACATCGTCTTGGCACCCTTTTCGGCGTTCTTGTTGGAAGGGACGGCGGATGGTGTTAAGAATTGTTGTGAAATTATTCATATCATATTAGACGCAAATTCAGCAAAAACGTTGAACGTTTGTAGCAAAATAGGGTTGACGCAACATCGTAAATCGCCTATAATCTTCTTCAGTTGACGGACTCGCGATATTTGGCATGTAATTCTTTCCAGTTCATGAAAAGGAGCGACACTATGCTATCTCCATATTTGACGGATGTCCAACAGAAAGAGTGGCAGAAAGAGGGGTTTCTGATTATTAAAAACGTCCTCTCGCCTGAAGAGATTCAAACGCTTTTAGGATCTGTAGATTCTGTGATTGAAACCTACGTCCAAGAGACCCCGAGCTTACAAGGCAATAATCGGTTCGGAAAAGGGGCTTATACAATCATCCGCGCAATTGAGCGGACGGATGCGCTTGACCCACTCACTGACCATCCACGCACCTTCGGTACGATCCTCTCGTTGATGGGGCCCTATCTTCAGATTATGGGAACGCAGATCTACGTCCGACACCCAGATGTAGATGCTTTGATGGGGTTTCATACAGATGCTGGACCCTCGCTCCAACGGATTCATCCGCATGAAGACAGTTTACCCCTGCAATTTAAAATCCAGTTTTTCTTAACCGATTTGACTGAACCCAACCAAGGAAATTTTATGTGTGTACCCGGTAGCCATAAGGTCCCGTTCCCTGAAAGTAGGTTTGAGAAAGGCGAATATCCTGAAGGGGCTATTCAAGTCCTTGCAGAAGCAGGAGATGCCGTCATCTTTCCTTGGGCTATGTGGCACGGGGTCGGACCGAATCGGACGGAACGTATCCGCAAAAGCGTCACCTTCCGTTATGGACAGATGTGGAGCCGTCCTTACGATTACGATAAACTGCCCGCCGATGTACTCACACGAATGACACCACGCCGCCGCAGATTGTTTGGCGATATGGGTGAGGACCATCATCCAACCGATTACTTCAAACCCCACGATCAACTTGAAATGATTTACGGGGACGACTGGCATGTACCGCTCCCGTGAGGGCACCTCTTGTGGGTGTGTTCGGAAACTCACTATGATAGTGGTTGAATACTGAGACTGGGCTAATGCACTCGGATGATGCGGCGTCCTGTGAAAGTTTGACCAAACATATCAGTTGTACGGACGTAGATAACATGCGTTCCTTTTCGGACATTCACTGGGAGTTTCGTTTGCCAGATATGCGTTGATTTTACAATTCCGCTAAGTGCTTGCCCCCTTTGTGGCAGTTCACCCTCTTCCTTTAACTGAGACTTCAGGGTTTCTCGAAGCGCGGTATGCAATCTCCGCTCAAGGTGGTTCGTATCGTCCCGTGCCTTGAGTGCTTTATAGTAGGGATCTTCCTGAGGCGTATAGGTCATTGGTCTCCATTCCCCAACTTCGCCCAAACGAATTTCAACTGTTGAGCGTTTGGTGCCGCCAAAAACGTTAACGATGACATCTGTTTCGCCAGTTTCTGTTGACGCAACTTCCCAGGGTGCCCAGATATTCATCTGATAATCCACTGGACGACGGGCGGCTTTAAATCGAATTGAATACTGATTTCCACTGAATGTGAAGATGCCGTATCCGTTAGGTGCACCATCTCGCATGGTTGTGTGTGGAATCCCGATTTCATCAAGCGTGCCCCGCCACCAAGACCCTGATGTGGTTGCATGATTGTGGTGATGATGTGAATCGTTTCCGTGCCAACCGTGCTCCGGTCCGACGAAGTCATCCCGTTGGAAGTGCGTGTGTGCTGACAAGGATAACGTATAGGGTCGATCGCCGAGTAGATTCATCAATTGCTTCACATCACGCATCTCGGTCAACGGGATATGTAGGGATACAACAACAAGCTGATCTTTCGGCACAAAAGCAAGGTCGTTTCGCACGAATGTCAACTGCTGTTCTCCCACCTCACTCAAGTAGCGAGGGTTGTCTTCTTCATCGCGGTGAAAATACACATTGTCGATGTTGATGAAATGGATAGGTCCCCAGTCAAACGAATAGCACGCGGGCCCATAAACACGTTCAAATGTCTCATCGGCGTACCGATCATCCGTAGCAAGAAAGTTCATATCGTGATTACCGTGGACGTTGTACCACGGTATCCCAACGGTAGCCATCACTTCGTTAAGTGGGTGAAATAAATCTAAATCGTCGCCTACCAAATCACCAAGACTGATTCCGAACACCGCATCGATTCCAATAACTTCCTCAATCACATCATGTGCTAACCACTCAATCTCTTGCATATTATAGGGCTGTGTATCCCCGAAAACGAGTACCTTGAAGGTATCCGCTTCAGACTGTTCAGTGAGCGGAAAATCAACTGATTCTGGTAGTGGACCCGTCGGTGCAATGCCGGCATACTTCAGTCCTTTAGGTGAACCGTGCGGTTTGTGAATGTAATAAAATTTTGGGAGACGATTTGCATCAACCGGGGTCATAAACCCACGGGGCTTAATCACAAAAAGGATGGTGTCATCACTGACTGAAAGCGAGTATTGCCCGTTAGCATCGGTTTGGACAACATCCTGTCCATTGGAGACGCGAACCCCAGGCAGCCCCTTCTCGTTATCATCCTTCACTTGGTTTCTATTTGTATCCAGAAATACAGTACCCGTTGCGGTTAAATTTGCTGCTACACTGTTTCCAATTGCGTAAAAAATCAAAATGGCGATTAAAGCCACAAGTCTCCACTGCTTGTAAACCATGCGAATCCTCCTTGTAATGGCATTATTCCAATTCCCACTCCCGACGGAGTTCCCCTATTGGTCTATAACTTGCACCTTTGTTGTAAAAATTACCGAGCCAACTGCCGTCTTCACGGAAAAAGAAGCGGTCATCTTTCTCCTCACAAGCGAGTTGGTATCGCGTATCAATGCTGATACGATAGCGGTCAGAGCGATTCGGGGCACTGCTGTGCATCATGTAAAGCCCAAAGATAATAACATCCCCCGGCTCGAAATGCGCTGTTGCCAACGTGAACCCGAGTTTTTCAACCATCTCACGGGGATCGGTGCTGAACACGGCTTCTGTCAAATCGCGGTCCATATCGGTCGCGCCATAGGTGGACTTTAACCGATTGTGCCGATGGGAACCGAGACAGATAACGAGGGGTCCATTTTCCAAACCAATGTCCGTCAATGCGCTCCACATCGTGTATCGGTTCTGCGTGCCGCGCCCGACGTAAACACTGTCGTAGTGGAAATGGTTGTGTCCACCCTTCGCCATGCAGCGCAGCCAACGTTTGTCAAACGTAATGACGGTACCACCGAGAAATTCTTCGTAGAACCGCATCGTTCGCTCGCTATCTACAACATCAAGAATCGGTTTAGCATGCGCCACCTCAGTTTGTCGAAAGAAGCTAAATGTCTGGTTCGCCTCGCCGATAATACCTTCTTCAACCGGAGTATCCGGCTTTAACCCACCGTTTTGTGCAATGGCTTGCAAGGTCCAATATGCCGCTCTTTCCGCATCCTTTCGCGGATGGAACCCTCGAATAAAGAGGTATCCATCCTCACGCATCTTTCTGTGTAACGCATTGGGATCATTGAGAAGTGAGCTGGAATCTACTAATTCGACGATCTCCGCACCGAAATGGAAACGGTGTTCACCGAATTCAAAGGATGTTCCCGCTGGGATCTTTTTCGGTGTGTTCAATGTCATCATATCTTTAGGCAGTGTGGTGTTGCAATTTCTCAAACAGATCCCTGAAGATCGCGTCCCGGTTCACACTCGACGCAACACGCATGAGATGACGACTGTTATCAAAACTCCATGTCACTGCTTCCGTCAAGATTGGACTGTGGACAATCTCTGTCGGCACCCACGATGGATTGACAAGGTATGCCGTCGCAGATATATCCCAGATTACCTTTGACCAAGCGAAGTGATCGCTGGAGTAATCTTTGAAGATTTCCACGAGGTAATCTCCGACTTTGCCTTTACCCTGCACATAGCGTTCCATCTCAGCAACCGTTGTGTGCAGATGTGAGACAACCCCGCGTGCTGGCAGCCAAACGAACGGCACACCGCAGTCCAAAACCACTTGCGCACTTATAAGGTCTTGCATGAGGTTGAACTCGCGGGTGTGGGGCCAGTACAACGGATTCCCACCAAGCCAGATAACGACAATTCGTTTGATAATTTCCGGTTCTATTAGGATAGCAGAGGCGACATTGGTTATCGCACCCACAGCGACAACATAGAGCGGATCGTCTCCACTCGCCATTGCCCGTTCAATCATATCCGTCGCAGCGTCGCTCGGTACAGGTGTTTCTCTGTCTGAGAGAAACGCTCTGGCACCGCGATAAGCGAGTCCTTCGGCAGGCACATTCAGGAAATCCAGAAGCCGAAGAATTTCGTCATAACTTTTCTCCATACCATCTTCAGCGTTATCGGAGCGGTTGTTGTGGAAGGGGACGGCGTAGATTGCCTCAAAGTCGAGGTGTTCGGGTGAGAGCAGCGCGTGGACGACTGCAAACTGATCGTCTATTTCGTTATAGGTGTCAGTGTCAAGTACCATCCGCACTTTTCCGGTTGGCGGTTGAAGCATCTCCAGACGTTTTGACTCTGACAGCGTCGGAAAATTCATAAGCGATTTTACCTTGTGAATCGTGAGTTTTCCTCAGTATATCACGTCTGGACAAAAATGGGGATTTATTTTTCTTCCTATTCTCCGCTCGGATATAAAAAACTCATCTGCCCTATATTCATAGTATTCATAGTATTCATAGTAACGTTCTGAAAATTGTGCTTTTAAAACC
>VXZL01000486.1 GCA_009845505.1 Candidatus Poribacteria bacterium
TTACAACACATTATGAAAACTTACCGCATTGCCATATTAGGATGTCGGAGTCGAGGCACCTCAGCCGCAAAGGCGTATCACGCCCATCCGCGCACCGAAATCGTAGCACTCTGTGATCTCGTCCAAGAGCGATTAGAGACTCTCGGCGACATCGTGAACGTCCCTGCCTCAGCACACTTCACCGATCTGGACGAAATGATTAGGCAGACGACTCCCGATATTGTAGCCATCCCCACAGCAACAGAGGCACACTATCCACTCTGCATGCGTGTGCTTGAGCACAACGTGAACATCGAGGTAGAGAAACCGCTCTGCATCAATCTCGTTCAGGCAGATGAGGTGTTGGCGAAGGCGAAAGAGAAGAACGCTCGCGTCGCCGTGCATCATCAACGGCGCACCAGTCCATCCATGCAGGCGATCGCGCAGGTCTTTGCGGAAGGAAAAATCGGCGATCTCCGCTATATCTACGCCAGTGGGAAAGGCTACTACGCAGGGTACGGACTCATGAACATCGGTACACACGTTGTCAACAACATGCTCCGTTTCGGTGGGAAGTGCCGGAGTGTTGTGACGCAAGCGACGACCGGCGGACGCAACATCGTCCATGATGACGTTCTCCCTTCACCCGCGGGTATGGGGACAGTCGCAGGCGAGTATGTTACAGCGACGCTCCAATTCGACGGAAACGTCACCGGGACCCTCATTCAGCACAGATTCCCAAAGGTTGACACCGATGCGTACGTCATGGAACTCTACGGCACTGAAGGCAGACTCTTCTGGTCGGAGTTAAAAGGCTCGTGGTGGCTACCGACACCCCATTTCGTCCCTGATGGCACACACGACCAGTGGCAGGCACTCGCATCTATCTATCCAGAGCATTTTGACCCCAATAAGGGCGCAGATGCTGACGATTACTGTTTCGTCGATGAGTATGTGAACGCCCTGGACGAAAACCGAGAGCACGAATCTAACGGCGAAGAGGGTCGCCATGTCATTGAGATTCTAATAGCAATCTTCGAGTCCGCTGCCTATGGTAGGCGTGTCGAGTTGCCCCAGAAAAATCGGGAACATCCATTGTTACAATGGCGGGCTGAGGCAAGTTTAGGGGAGATAAGAGAGATGCCCCGAGATTACGGCACTTGGCTATCCTTGGAGGACGAACGCTTGTATAATATATAGCGAGAGTTCGGTATTTGTAGGGCAAACTGTTAGTTTGCGTCTTTAGATGCCCGATCTAACAGATCATGCTATCAAGATGGCAAGTTGCGTTATAATATATGACGAGAGTTCGGTATTTGTAGGGCAAACTGTTAGTTTGCGTCTTTAGATGCCCGATCTAACAGATCATGCTATCAAGATGGCAAGTTGCGTTATAATATATGACGAGAGTTCGGTATTTGTAGCACAAACTTTCAGTTTGTGCCACTATGCTAAGATGTTAGACCTACAGGAAACCCAAAATCCGCGATAATCCGCGATTTGCGGCGTACTCGCCTAAATGCGACGTGCATTCAGACAGCAACGTTACAGAGGAAAAGTATTATGCCGAATCCTACGATAAATGCTGACAATCTACCACCCATCCCACTCACAGAAGAGCAGCGTTTTCTCTTTGATACACGTGGGTGGCTCCTGTTTCCGGGTGTGCTTAGCCAAACAGAGATTAAAGAGATGCGCGAGTTCTGTTATCGGCTTAAACAGGACCCTGCGTCTATCCCTGAATATCATCGCTCTCCTATCGGAGGTCCTCTTGAATCACTGACCGATCATCCAGTTGTACTCGGATTCATGAACGAGTTCCTAACATCTGGATATGCCAACGAAAATTGCTACGGCTTCCGACTGGAAGGCACGTTCCTAACCATTCGTCCAAACGGACACGACAACTTCCGTCCGCACGGCGGGCGAGGGATGCTTAACTTTCCCGGCAACTCGCACACCTATCATCTGCACCACGACAAGGCACACAGCGGGTTGACGCGCGTCGTCTGGGAACTGAATCCCGTCCGAAAAGGCGGCGGTGGAACGATGTTCTTGACCGGCAGTCATAAAGGCGCGTTCCCTGCACCACAGTCAACAGCGGATCGCACTTCTCCACTGTGGGAGGATTATGAATGTCCGGCTGGTTCTATGCTTGTGTTCACAGAGGCAATCACACATACCGGTGCGAAATGGATAGACGAAAAAATTGATCGCGTCGCCATTTTTCACTGCTACAATACCGTAGGCAACAAATGGCATAAGTGGGAACCGCATCCGAAGCACGTCGAAGCGATGCCGTTCAAGCGTCAGACACTCTTCCGTCCAGTCCACTGTCAGGATAATACACCCACCTTGGAGGCGGTATAGTTAACTATGGCACATATTGATAAGGTTAAGGAGGAAATTGGTTGGTTAAAGGTGGTCTTTGCCATTTTCATCGCTACTGTCCTTTCTCTCATGGCTTGGTTAGTTGAGAATTATGGAAAAGGGCAAAGGCTCCTTCTTGTAATCGGTGGAGTCGCGGCATTTCTGATTATGTTAGCGATCATTTGGATAAATAGTGTTGCGAAACGAAAGATTGATAAATTGGAGGAATTGTGATGGAATGGTTCGTAGTCAGTGTATTTGTGGCGTTTCTTCTGACGCTTGGTATAGTTGTGCGAACCGCCACAAAAGATTAAATTATTGCTTTCACCCGCTTTGAATCTTAGGGTGAGTTCATCAAAAATCACAGATTGAGAGTACAAAATGAAAATTACGAAGGTCAAATCTTTTGTTTCAGAAAGTGGACATTTCTTTGTGAAAGTCGAAACTGATGCCGGTATCTACGGCGTCGGTGAGGGAGGACTACGCCGTCGTTCACTCGCCTTAGCCGAAGTCATCCGTTCATTTGAACCCTTTCTTATCGGTGAGGATCCGTTTCGGATTGAGCATCTGTGGCAAGTCATGTTCCGAGGCGGCTTTTTCCCAGGCGGCGTCGTCCAATCCGCCGCAGTGAGTGCCGTAGATATAGCACTCTGGGACATCAAAGGAAAAGCACTCAATGTCCCCGTCTATGAACTTCTCGGTGGTCGCACGAGGGACAAGGTCGTCTGCTATCCACATAACGGCGGCGGCTCAATTGATGCAATCGTCGAGAGTTGTCGGCAAACCTATGAAGCCGGTTGGAAGTTCGTCCGGTGGAGCGTGAATGACAACGCTGACACGGGAAGGTTTGAACCCAGACGCGCCATCCAAAACTGTCTTAATCAGGTGCAAGCCGTTCGTCAAGCACTCGGCGATGACCTCAACATACTAATTGACGTGCATACCCGCCTCGATCCAGCAGACAGCCTCGATTTTTGTAACAAGGTCGCACAATACAATCCGTTTTTCATTGAGGACCCGCTGCGAGCCGAGAACCCCGCCAGCCTCAGACGCCTTCGACAGCAGACCTCGGTGCCACTTGCCGTTGGTGAACAATTTGACAGCAAATGGACCTTCCGAGAGGTTATTGAGGAAGAACTCATGGATTACTGCCGCGTCGATCTGTGCATTGCTGGGGGCTTGACAGAGGCGCGTAAAATCGTAGGATGGTGCGAAACACATTACATCTATGTCGTACCACATAACCCGTTGGGACCCGTATCCGCTGCGGCGTGCCTGCAACTCTGTCTCGCATCACCGCTTGTCGGTGTGCAGGAACTCCCCCGGGCCCCGATGTCTTCACTGACCGATGTGTTCCCCGTACAAGTTCCATTTGAATCAGGGTATCTCCTACCCCCGGAACGTCCGGGACTCGGCATTGAGTTCAACGAAGACGCACTCATCAACGTCACAACACAGGACTACGGACCCCCGACTGGCTACCAACGCGATGACGGTGCCTACACAAACTGGTGATTATCCATCCCAACTGAGGTAGGTGCGGTTTTGCGGCGTACTCGCCCAAATGCGACGTGCATTCCAACCGCACCGGTCCGAAAAGTGTACATACCCAACTGAGGTAGGTGCGGTTTCCAACCGCACCGGTCCGAAAAGTGTACATACCCAACTGAGGTAGGTGCGGTTTCCAACCGCACCGGTCCGAAAAGTACATACTAACAACGAAGGAGAAAATTGAATGACAACAGCAGAAATTAAACAGATGGCGACTGAATATATCATCAATACCTACGGCGACAGAAATTTAGCGTTCGTTAAAGGCGAGGGACCCTACTTGTGGGATGCCGACGGTAAAAAATACCTCGACTTCCTCGGTGGGCTCGCCGTTAACGGCTTAGGACATTGCCACCCGAAGGTCGTCGAAGCAATTCGTGAGCAGGCAGGTAAACTCCTGCACACGTCCAATCTCTACTACATACAGCCCCAAGCGGAACTCGCAAAACTGCTTATCGACAACTCCGACATGGATCAGTGTTTCTTCTGTAATAGCGGTGCCGAAGCGAATGAAGCCGCGATTAAGTTAGCGCGGAAATACGCCAAAGACAGCGGTAGAACAGATGCCTATGAAATTATCACAATGGAGAATTCGTTCCACGGACGGACGATGGCAACAATCACCGCCACCGCGCAGCCGAAATATCACGTCGGATTTGAACCGATGCTTGAGGGTTTCAAGTATGTTCCTTTCGACGATCTCGAAGCAACCGAAGCCGCTATCAGTTCAAAGACTTGTGCTATTTTAGTCGAACCGATTCAATCCGAAGGCGGCGTTAATATGCCGAGTGCCGATTACTTGCAAGGCTTACGCGAATTGTGTGACAAACATGAACTGTTGCTAATTTTTGACGAGGTTCAGACCGCAATGGGGCGTTTGGGCACCTTCTTCGGTTATCAGAGTTATGGGGTTGTGCCGGATGTGATTACAATGGCAAAAGCACTCGGTAGTGGCGTGCCAATCGGCGCAATGTTGGCGAAACGGCACATAGCAGAGAGTTTTGTCCCCGGCACGCATGCGGCGACGTTCGGTGGGAACCCATTGGTTACCGCAGCGGCAGCGACAACCGTCAGAACCATCTTGGAAGAGAATCTCGCCGTGAACGCCGTCAAGATGGGAAATTACCTTGCCGGTGGACTCATGGAGCTCAAAGGTAAGTATCCAGTCAAAGAGGTCCGTGGGAAAGGCTTGCTCCGCGGCTTGGTCATGGATGTTGATGCCAAACCCCTCGCAGCGCAGTGTATTGAGAACGGACTCGTCACAATATGTACCAACGATTATGTCCTCCGCTTCTTACCGCCTCTTAATATCAACAACAACCATGTTGAAGAGGCTGTGGGTATTGTTGAGAAATCGATGTCGGAAGTCCTTTAGATGCGATACACCAGACCCGCGATTCAGGTTTCTTCATCCTATAATGTTTTCCGAGCATTTTGCTTTGTACGATTAATCTGTAGGTGCGGTTTCAAACCGCACCTACCACGTGAAAAACGGAAGACGTTTTGCTCCGACTTGCATAAGTTTCCTGTGTTCTGTCTTCTCCTCACAGTTATTATTCTTGGATGCGTTGGTCCTACTGCCACAGTCCAGTTATCACCCGCGACACGTGCCGAATTAGACAGTATTCTCAACACACTGCAAGCCAGATACGATCTGACCGGCTCCTTGAAAATAACGCGGATGATGGTAACGATTGAAGAGGGGGATCGAAGCGAGGAAATCCGTGAGTTGTTGTGGTATAAAAAATCCGAGAACGGTGGAGAATTGCTCCAGATCCAAGCGTTAGGACCGATGAATGAACCGCGAGGTGTCGCAATTGCCAATCAGGACGAGAACCAGTTTCTGCTTCGCCTTCTGAACGAACAAAAAGCGTACCTCGGTCCACTGTCCGACGGTGCTTTACGAGAAATTTTCGGCGTGGATCTACGCGTGTCAGATGTGTTGAGTGCTATTTTCGCCAATCCATTCCTTGACGGACGCACCGACGAATTTATCTCGGTCGAAAGTTCGGGGGTAAAGTTTGTTATCGCACGTCCCGGTGTGCAAGAGGGCCACGTAGAGACCGTTACACTCTTTATTCGGGACGGTGAGCCTCGGGTTACGGAGTGGCACATCCACGATGAGAACGGGACGCTCCAGCAGCGTGCCGCTTTTTCTGACTATCGTCCAGTGAGTGGTATCCTCCAACCTCACAAGGTCGAGATTGAACGTCCCCTTGACCAGACACGCGTTGCTGTGAAAATCGCGAATGTTGAACTGAATGTCGAGATTAAGGACAGTAAATTCGATGTTGAACCCTTTCTCGGTGAAGACATTGAGATTATCCCTCTGTCAGAATTAACAGAGCAATAGACAAGAATCGTGCAAGACATACGCCTGCGCGCTCATGCTAAAATCAATCTCTATCTGGATGTGGTCGGAAAACGCGAAGACGGCTATCACGACCTCGAGACGATCTTTCACTCAATCGACTTGCACGATGATGTCGTCATTCGCAAACAAGATAAGAAGGGTATAGCGATTCGCTGTGAACATCCGGGCGTACCATCTGATTACCGAAATCTGGCGTACCGTGCGGCGCAATGCCTCAGTGATGAAGTCGGTGGTATCGGCGGTGTCGCAATTGACATTTACAAGCGGATTCCAGTCGCAGCAGGTCTCGCAGGTGGAAGCGCGAACGCTGCCGCCGTTCTTCACGGTGTGAATCAACTCTTTGAACTCGGTTTCACACAGGACGTGTTGATGCGTCTTGGCGGACGGTTGGGTGCAGACGTTCCTTTTTGTTTGCACGGTGGTGCGGCGTTGGGGCTCGGCATCGGCGATCAGCTCACAACCCTCCCCGCGCTTTCTAATGTGTCGCTCATCCTTTTAAACCCAGGTGTTGAAGTTTCGACCGCAGCTGTGTTTAAACTAAATTTTTCCTTGACAACGCCTGAAAAAGCCTGTATAATTATAAAGACTTGTATGGAGAAGAGTAATATTGTTGGCATCGGAAAAAACCTTTATAACCGTCTTGAGGGCCCGGTCTTTTCCGAGTATCCCGAAGTTTGCGCGCTAAAAAACGAGCTATCTACGCAGGCTGGATGTTATGGCGCGTTGATGTCCGGGAGTGGTGCTACGGTGTTCGCTGTAATGCATGATACGGATGCCGCACGCCGGAGCGAATTACACTTCAAAAACCGAGTCAGTTTTTGCACATCTACGGTAACCAGCCCTGCTGGTGTGTCCGTATATTGATGACTTAAAGGGCGGTGGCCAAGCGGTAAGGCACAGGTCTTTGGAACCTGCATGCGTAGGTTCGAATCCTACCCGCCCTGTCTCCTTTTTTAGCGATAACCCTTAAAATGGACGGGAAAAAATGCAACAAGCAAAATTAGAGGTCCAACCGCGCGACGCTTTCGGGAAGCAAAGTGCGCGCGCAATCCGGCGCGAAGGCGGAGTTCCAGCCGTTTTATATGGACGCTCGCAAGACACCTTAGCGATTCAACTCAGCGCGCGGACCTTCAAACAATTCCTACGTACGTATGGTGAAAACGTTATCATTAATATGGAAATCGGTGAGAGTGATCCCGAAACTGTCATTATCAAAGAAATTCAACGCGACCCGGTAGAGAAGCATCAAGTCCTCCATGCCGATTTTATCAGAATTTCTCTCGATGAACCTGTGACCTCATCTGTACCGGTCGTTATGGTCGGCATCCCATCCGGTGTTGAAGAGGGCGGTGTTCTCGAATTACCACTCCGTCAAGTGACTCTTCACTGCCTGCCTATGCAACTCCCTACTGAGATTTCCATTGATGTCAGTGAATTGGATATAGGCGATGCTATCTATATCCGTGATTTAGACCTTGATGATGAAGTTGAGATTCTCGACGAATCTGATCGGATCATCGCAACGGTAAGCCAGCCACGGATCCAACTCGAATTGGAGGCTGAAGAAGCCGCAGCCGCAGCTGAAGGTGAAGGTGAAGGTGAAGAAGATGCTGAAGAACAGCCTTCGGAACCAGAGATCATCTCTCGTAGGCAAACCGATGACGAGGAAGAATAACGTTGGCTACATAAAGAATCCACAAGAAATGCGCGTGAACAGACGCTTGGCACCTCAGCTGCGAATCGCTATGCGGATCTCTGTTTACGCGCTTTTTTTACTACTACTCATCTGGTCGATCACAGGCAACGGTATTGCCCAAGAATCGAATGTCCGCTTTATTGATGCCGATGGAAAGACGATTGCCGAGGTACCCGCGCAACTCAGAGACGAAACGGTTTACCTTTCTGTTGATGCCGTGAAACGGGTCTTTGACCCCGCAATGACACATCAGTATAACCACCCCCGAAAACGACTCACCCTCAGCATGAAAGGCAAGCGGATTCGCTTGCAAATGGACAAGCCGACGATTAACATTGATCCAGGTGGAGAGATAGTTACCCTCTCGGTACCACCAATAATTATCGGGCAACAACCGATGGTACCTATCGGTTTTTTCACACTACTCCTGCCAATGTTCAATGATGTTGAAGTCATATACAATCCGAGCCTCAGAAGGGTCCAAATGAGACCTACAGGGACTTGGAACCCTGTGGAGGTAACGGGTTCTCAGAATTGGGCAATCATCATCGACCCAGGGCATGGCGGTGTTGATGACACGGGATGCGAAGGCAGCACCGGACTCCTTGAAAAAGATGTCGTCCTCGCACTCGCAAAACAGATCCAGCAGCTTAGCGAACAGCGGGAGATGCAGATTTACCTCACTCGTCAGACAGATACGAAAAAAACACACTTTGAACGGATTCAAGTTGCGACTCGGAACCAAGGAAGACTCTTTCTCAGCCTACACTGCAACGCATCTTTTTCACCCCACGAAAAAGGTATCAAAATTTATCTCAACAACCCTAAAGGACAACTCCGATTCCCAAGTAACGTCGGGCAAGCACCTTCGGGACAGAGACTAAAAATCCTCGCACAAGCCAATTTTTTGAAGCAAAGCCGAGATTTCGCAGCTGACCTGCAAACAGAACTCAATTTCCTCACGGAGATACCCTTCACGATTACCGAACTACCGCTTATTGCGTTATCCGAAATCTATATGCCGGGTGTTGTTTTGGAACTCGGTTACCTCTCTAATGCTGGGGATTTAGAGCAACTTTCCAATCCCGAGTATATCACAAGCGTTGCACAAGCCGTCACCCGTGCTATCCAACGCTATGTTTCTGCTGCTAATCAATCTGTTCTACCGACGGTATTAGAGCAATAAGGCATCAATTGATTT
>VXZL01000201.1 GCA_009845505.1 Candidatus Poribacteria bacterium
GTGTAAATCTATAGAACGCATAAAAGAAGAAAAAAATGAAAAAGCAAAATTCGGTTCACAAACGCTTCTTTTTCAAAGCTGAGGGCATAAAACATTATTGGCAGTGTCTGCTCCATATACTCATGTTTGGCGTATTTTTGTCAAGCTGCTCAGTTGAATCCGAAGTGCTCACGCCAGAAATGCCTGCCTCCACGGAATTCACCTTTGACCGGTATGAAATCGTTACTGGCATAACGGAACGTCAGTCCGTTTTAACCGGGTTTCTTTTCGGGGGTCCTATCGCCGAATTTGCCGTGGTACACATCAACGAAAACGACGACCCCCATTTGCGCATCTATGCGTTCAACGATGTCACTTGGGCACCGAAACTTGATACAATGCTGCGTCGCGAAGTATTGTTCGTTGACGTTGCAAATATCAACGGACGCGACCGGTTGATTACCTATGGACGCGACCACGTGAACTGGTTTGACCCTGCGTCGGCGACCGAGCATCCACTCATAGCAATTCCTTCTAACTTTGAACCGCCGCGCAGCCGTGAAATCCCCCATGTAGACATCACTCGGGATCTGAACGGCGACGGTCGCGACGACCTCGTATTCCCAGATGTTGATGGCTTTTGGGTATGCATCCAGATGAGCGACGGCACATTCGCCGAGAAAGTGAAAATTGGTGCCGCCACAGAGATAGAGAGGATCCTCGGTGCTGACGGATATCGGTACGACCCTTGGTCTCAGAGTCGGATTCATGAGATTGACTTCAACCGAGATGGACGCAACGATCTGGTGTTCTGGAACGAGGATCACTTTAAGGTCCATCTCCAAGATGAGCGCGGACTGTTTTCATCAAAGGCTACGATCTTCATGGCCAATGTGGCATTTGACTCGGACCAACTTTCCCCACTCGCCACTGGCGACATGACAGGAAAGGTGCTGTACGCGTTGGCTGATCTGAACAACGATGGTGTCGCCGACTTGGTGATTTTCAAGCTTTCGGGCAAGAATATATCCAATAAGTACTCCAACTACGCGGTGCATTTCGGTGCCCCAACACCTGATGGTGGCACTGTGTTTGCACAAGATGCCGACATCGCCTTCGAGTCAGACGAAGAAATCCAGATCGGAATGGACCGGCACGACTTCAACCGTGATGGCCAGATTGACCTAATGATTACCACTATCAACATCGAGTCCCTCAAGGGCAGCCTTTGGAAAAGCATCAAAGGTTTTATGGGTGATGATATCAGGCTCGGGCTCGAGTTCTACCAAATGGAGAAAGGTGCCTACGCCAGCACACCCAACACTACCCGCGGGATAGCATTGGACGGCGTACCCAGTCACCGCGAACCGGGATGGGTGCCACTGGACGTTGTGCTTCGAGGCGCGACGCACGAGAACCGGAACAGAGAAAAAAGCTATCCGCGCGCCTTCAACACAACTTTGCTTATCGGAGATGTAACCGGAGATGGTCGTTCAGATCTGATCATCGGAGATCACCCCGAAATTATGGTAGTTTTTGTCGGTGTGCCAGGACCTGAAATCTTCGCCCAGCAGCCACAGGTGGTGAGGGTTGCTATGCCTAACGACGAGGAATACACCTGGCTGGTAGACCTCAACAAGGACGGGATACAAGATATACTCATGCACCATCCATTCACGCTACGAGATGGGCACGGTGCCCCGATAAAACCGCTCGGAACCGAACCCCATCGCATAACGATACTTATTTCCCGATAATTGGGAAAGGTAAAACCGGGGGCAATTGCCGTCCTCCTAGTGTTCTGTCACATCTAAACTGAGAGGCAGTTTGTAGTAGGGAAACCATTCATTGCCCGTTCCTGACGTGCGATAAATCGCACTACTACAAACGAATTCACCTACAATTCAAAGGTGGACAGACTACTATACGATGGAAAATCAATAAATGGGAATACAAACCGTCTGGGAACAATCGAGGCGACAGATCTTCCCAATTCCCCGTTGACATCCGCTATCAGATATGCTATCATTTACACACGAAGGAAAGGAGTCCGTCAAAGATGAGAGAACAGCGTACACTTTTCGATCTGACACAAGACGGCCTGGTCATCGGGCAAAAACTTCAGCGTCTCTATCCCGAATTTGACGTGGATATTTTCGTTGCGGATGTGCGGATAGAGATGGAAGGCCAGACGATTTACAACGTGACGAAAGCCATCGGTCGCGTGTTGCGGGATTATCTGCCTCAAGACTACTCGGAGGCTCTCGCTATCTTGATGAATTACGTCGAGATTGAAGCTCCATCAGAACTGAGACGGCATCCGACTGCTGAGGTTGAGACGAGTCTACGACCGGTTTCGCAGTTTATCAGTCTATACGGACTGGCGGATTTTGACGCTTCTCTGGACGCTTTCGAGACACTCGCAAAACATCGGTGTACGCGCGGTGTGGACATCCGAGCGTTTATTATCGAAGACCCGAATCGGTGTTTTGAACGTTTCGGTGAGTGGGTGCAGGACGACAACGCCAACCTTCGTCTGTTTGTGGCTGCATCGCTCTGTACACGGGGGACGTGGCAGAAATGGCTTAGACCCTATATTCAAAACCCGCGACCAATCTTAGCACTGCTGGAGACACTCAAAGACGACCCGGATGGGCGTGTGCGGGAGCAGGTCGGGACGGATATGCGCGACATCGTTAAGGACTATCCAGAAGCAGGCTACGCCATGTTGGAGCGGTGGGGTCAGGATGGACGCGAGGAAACGAAAAAGATTCTTCAGCGCGCCTTAAAATATCAGGTGAAGATTGGAGATGAACGGGCGTTTAAGTTACTGGGTCTGGGTGCGGTGCCGAAATTGGGGAAAGCAGACATTAGGCTCATCGAACTGATACCTGAACTTCGGACACTACCGATCAATGAACCTTTTCGTTTTTCGTTCAGCTTGCAGAGTGAATCTGATGCAGACCAGACGATTCTGACTTACTACGCTGTTGCTTACAAACGTCCATCGGGGCACATCACGCGCAAACGGTATCGCCTGAGTCAACGGAAGTTGAAACCGAGACAGCGTGTGGATTACGAGAAGTCTCTGTTTCCGCTGCCTTCTCTCAAACAATATAGCGACGGAAAAGCGTGTCTGGGATGGCACCGTTTTGAACTTGAGGTGAACGGCGATGTGCTTGAGGGTTTCGATTTTGAAGTGACCGCGCCGAAAGAGCGGAGAACAGACGGGCAATGAATTGCCCTACTACGAACTGGAAGACTTTACCAGCGGAAGCATAACTTTTACAAGATTCTCTTGCTGACTGCTGACCGCTGATTGCTGACAGCCGTAACCAAAGGAGTTCTACACAATGACAGGTGAAGAGAAATTCAAAGTAGACCTTGAGGGCTACCTCGTTATAAAGAACGTCCTGACGGACGATGAAGTCGCTGAGATGAACGAGATTATTGATAGCGGAGACCGCAAGGGACCGCCGAGTCTTTGGGGTGAGCCCTTCAAGCGGTTGATTGACCATCCGAAGATCCTGCCATATCTCATTGAACTGATGGGGCATCATGTGCGTCTGGATCACGATTATGCCATCTTCATGGAAAAAGGACAGGGACGCGGCGGACTGCACGGCGGTGAGGACGGTGGACGTGCGGGTGGACACGTCGGGGACCACTGGTACAAATACCGAGACGGACATATACGGAACGGATTGTCTGTGATGACGTATAATCTGGCAGATGGACCGGCGGGTGCGGGAGGGTTCGCTTGTATTCCCGGAAGCCATAAGAGCAACTTTGCACCAGAAATCCCGAAAGAGGTGCGAAGGTTCGAGCGTCCTGCTCACTACGTTGCGCAGCCGCCTGTCGAAGCCGGAGACGTGCTGTTTTTCACCGAGGCACTCATTCACGGGACAATGCCGTGGACAGCGGATCACGAACGCCGTTCGTTGCTCTATAAATACAGTCCGGGACACTCGGCGTGGTCAGGGAATTACTACGACATCAGTAAATATGACGGATTAACGGAGCAGCAGAAACGGATGCTGATGCCGCCATCGATTGGCAGACGACCACCAGTCGTTGATTCGGAGTGAAGAAATTCGGCAAGATTGCATGAAGATTAAAAACTGAATTGGGGAACCTCTGAACGTGCGATAAATCGCACTACTACGAACAGGACTGCTTTCTGAACGTGCGATAAATCGCACTACTACGAACAGGACTGCTTGTAGTAGGGCAATTCTGCGGCGTACTCGCCCAAATGCGAAGTGCATTATTGCCCGTCAATTCCATATTATTTTTTTTTCATTGTTATACAAAACCAGTAAGGAGCTTTGACTATGACAGGTGAAGAAAAATTCCAAGTAGACCTTCAGGGCTACTTCGTTATAAAGAACGTCTTGACGGACGCTGAAGTCGCTGAGATGAATGAGATTATCGATAGAGAATCCAGCGATAACTTGAGAGGACACGGCAATAGAGTGTCGAGTCTTTGGGGTGAACCCTTTAAGAGTCTGATTGACCATCCGAAAATTCTCCCGTATCTCCTCGAATTATTGGGTCCACACGTCCGTTTAGACCACGACTACGCTATCTTCATGGATGAAGGACAACAAGGCGGTAGACTGCACGGCGGTGAAGATGGGGGTGGACCTGGTGGGCCTGAGGCGGATCACTGGTACAAATACCGCGACGGTATCATGCGGAATGGATTGTCTGTGATGACGTACAATTTAGCAGATGCGCCAGAAGGTGCGGGTGGATTCGCCTGTATTCCGGGCAGTCATAAAAGCAATTTCTTGCGGGAATTGCCTTCAGATGTACGGAATTTTGAGCGTCCGGCGCACTACGTCGTGCAACCGCCTGTCGAAGCGGGTGATGTGCTCTTCTTCACCGAAGCACTCGTTCATGGGACAATGCCGTGGACAGCGAAACATCAACGCCGCTCACTGCTCTATAAGTACAGTCCGGGACACTCGGCGTGGTCGGGGGAATACCACGATCTCAGCAAATATGGTGCGTTAACCGAACAACAGAAACGGATGCTTTTGCCGCCGTCTATCGGGAGGCGACCCTACGTCGTGGAAGAGAATTAAGTGAGGAAGATAAATGCCAAACGTTCAACTCACCGGAAACCAGAGCGACTTTCTTAAAATCGTAGTCGCAGCGGCAGGACGCGGTGACCGTGAGACCGTGCGCTACCTGCTTGACGATAACCCGGCATGGATTCAAACCGTCGGTTCGCACGGTCGGACGATGCTCTGGGAGGCAGCGTATCGTGGGAAATTGGAGATGGTCGAATTTCTGCTTGAACGCGGTGCCGATATAAGCTTGCCGGGTTGCTATCATATTCAGCACAGGATTGAAATATCGCCCTATTGTGTGGCGCGATATGAAGGACGTGACAACGTCGCTGAGTTTTTGCTTCAGCAGGGCGCGACAATTGACATTCACACCGCTGCCTACCTCGGAGACTACGACGCCGTTCGTTCCTACCTTGATAACAACCCAAGCCTGGTCAACAGAGGATACCTTCAGGCGGTAATGCTACCCACCGGGCAACCACACACCTTTGAACACCGAGAAGCGGCATGGGCAACCCCGCTCTGCTATGCCATCAGGAGCAAAGACCCCGCAATTGTTGCGTTGCTCATCTCGCGGGGTGCAGTCATCAAGCCGTATAGTGAACGCTTTCTGGATTATGCCGCATCCGATGAACGAGTGGAGATCGCCAAACTGTTGCTTGAAAATGGTGCGGATCCGAGCAAGGCACCGCGTATCTTGGACGACGGTTCGGAAATAAGTGTGCTGTTCAAACGTTATGGAATCCCGCCGAAAGATATAAACGCAATGGGAACAGGGGGCTGGCCACCTCTTGTTTATGCCTGTCGCGGCGACAATCGGGAACACCCAGACAAAGTCCAGGAGCTTTTAGATCTCGGTGCTGATATCGATGTTCGGAATTACAAAGGGAAAACGGCCCTGCATTACGCCGCGAAAGCAGGTTTTTCCAAAGTTATTAATCTGCTCCTTGAAAAAGGGGCGACGGTTGATGCCACGGATAATAACGGCGAAACGCCGCTGTTTGATGCGATCCGTTCGACAATAAAAAGCGGCGAGAAACAGCGGATGGCGTTGGAAGCGTTGCTCATCAATGGGGCAGATCCGAACCTTAAGAACCGAAAAGGTTTGACCCCACTCCAAGTCGCACAACGGATGCGAAGGGCAGACAGGGATAAAGTTGTCGAATTGTTGCGAACGTATAACGACCGTTTAGTCCGTAGGTTGGGTTGAACTGAAAGCGAAACCCAACTCAGTAATAGAAAATGCCTTACACCTGCGAAAAACTCACCCAAGATTTTACCAATCTCGGCATCAAAAAAGGGGATACCCTCTTCATCCACTCATCCTTCAAGAGTCTCGGACCTGTTGAAGGTGGGGCAGGTACGGTTATTGCTGCCTTAGAAGCAGCTGTCGGGCGGAACGGGTTAATTCTGATGCCTTCGTTCAGTCTTTTACCGAGTCGGGAAGAGCGGGTAACGTCGTGGAATATTAAGAGGACTCCGTCTACGGTCGGATGGCTGACGGAGTTTTTTCGGCAGATGTCGGGGACCTATCGCTCCGACCATTATTCCCACGCCATTGCGGCGCGCGGGAAAGGCGCGAAGGCATTCGTCGGAGACCATCTCCTACGTGAAGGCTATGAATCCCCGTGGGATCAACCGCCATGGGGAAAAACCTATGGCACACACTCACCAATGTTCCGCGCCTACAAAATAAACGCCAAACTTCTCATGCTCGGTGTCGATTACGAGTCATCAACTTATGCACATCTCGTTGAGGTGATTCATTGGAACAAACGCCGTACTGAAGACACTGAAGCCGAATATATACGACTGAGGCGTTCAGAACTTGGCGCGTTTTGGGATGAAGTTGGCAGGTTAAAACAAGGAATGGTCGGAGACGCGATGTGTCGGCTGTTTCGGATTAAGGATTATGTGGATACGCTTCTGGAAGAGATCGAGCGGAACCCTGAGCCGTATGTGATATAGTAGCGGTCAGCCATCAGCAATCAGCGGTCAGTAAGAACCGGGACTCGGAAATCCCTCCTACAACGATGGAGAGGCAGATTAAAATGGGAAGAACGGGCATCCCATAAAATGAAAACGCTCGTAAGATGCTCGAACGACTCCTGCGCTAACGTGAGTTCGATGAAGAAGACTTGTACCGCAAACTGTCAGTTTGCGATACCTCTGAGTTTCACTTAGCACGCCACAAACTAACAGTTTGTGCTACAACGTTCCCAAAGAATTCTATAACAGGGACAGTCAATATCAAACTCACATTCGCGATGCCCATCTTCATTTCTTTAATTCTGGGGTAGTGCTTACTGCCAACGCTCTCGCGGGGTAAACGACTTAGGTTCTCTAAAATACGTGTCTTTCATCGCACCCCATCTTGTGGGTAATTTACCATCTGGCTCGACATCATAGACCCGATCCATCGCCTGTTGGACTTCATCCTGATCAAGCGCGACGCTCCAGATTGCCACCTCATCAACGCGTCCAATGTAATGCTCCCGATTCCCTTCACTGTTGCGTCCAATCGACACAGGAACGTCGTTTGTGTCAATCTTACCTTTCGCGTTCCCATCGACTTCTACTTCACCGTCATAGTAAAGGACCATCCTGCTCCCATCGTAAGTGGCGGTTACATGCGTCCACTCCTCCGGTGGCAAATTGGAAGTCGCTGCATCGCCTATCCGCTTCTCTGTCCCCTTATCAACAGAGATGATAAAACCCGTCTTTCCATTATTCCCGCCAAACTCATAGAACCCATAGACCATCCACGGCGCGGTATCCCCTGCCCAGGTCTTCACAATAATACGGAACCACTCAGCTGTGAACTCAGTTGGATATACCCAACACATCAAGGTGATTTCATCCGTAATATCCAAAGAAGGGGAATCCGGCACCTCAATCCAGCCACCCGCTTCGCCACTCAATTCGACTGAATTGCCATATTTACCTTTTACCCGCTCCCCTTTGTGGATTGTCCCATCATTCCCATGTTTGGACTTATCTTTGGCTGTATCACCTTTCCCTTCATCAAAGGAGAGATAGAGTGCCAATTCGTCCTCTCGGACGGCTTCTCCAAGGGTTGCTAATACCACGATTAAACAGACTGACAGTAGACTTATGGTTAAAATCTTCATCGAAATGTACCTCCCGATGTTGTCGTGTTCAATTCCTATACGAACGCTGTAAGACGCAGCCTATTTTTAAAACAGTGTCATTGTATAAAAAAACCAAATTAAACGCAATGTTAACCCATTTTCACGCCAGAGTTATTTAATTTTAGGATTTTTTCTCCATTTGCATCGGAAAGTCGCGAGCGCGAAGAAATCCGCAGAAATACCCCACGGAATGCCACACGCGCATTCCGTGTTGATTCGCAAAGACTCCAAGCAAAAACACTCACTCCTACAAATCTACAACATCTGCTTGGGTGCCCGAAGGTGCATTAGTAGTATTCGTGTTTTCTACTATATCCGTCATTTTTCTCCTTTCCTTGATATGCCGCCATCACCTCAAGGTCAAATCCCTCCTTCCGAATCCGTTGATCGAAGTAGAGGAGCGTGCCACCAATCACCCAGATCGGCATTGTGAAGGTATCCGCACCTAAATTGATAACATATATCAGTGCCTTTGAGAAACTCAATCCGCGTCGCGTTACAGGTAGATCCCAGAGTGCCATTTCAATCGTGTGTATAAATGTTTCATCAGCAAGTTCTCCTAAATTTAATAGGAATCCGAAACTCGCGCGGAGTATGAAACTAATAGTAAAAGATAATAGGAAAATAGAGAGGACCATACCACCAGTGCGCCACCATGTGCCACGGATTAAATTACGACTGCGTCTCAAGCCAGCTCGCACCGATTTTCCTTCAACCAAAATTGTAGGAATGTAGAAACTCCAAAGGGTGCCAAACCAACCTATGACCAACGTCCCAATTAGCAACACAAATCCGCCAGGAACCATATAAGGTAGGTCATCTTCCTTTATAAGAGCCAGATAAAGCATCGCGAACAACATAGAAACAGGACTTACGCAAAATTGGGTCAGAACGCCTATTTTGATATGGTGAAGGCAC
>VXZL01000364.1 GCA_009845505.1 Candidatus Poribacteria bacterium
AAGTTAATAGTAAAAATACATTTTTTTTCATTTTTTACAAAAAAACCCGACAAAATTTCATTTTTTTGATACAATAAGCGCAAATTTTCTGAGGGCCGGTCACGGAATATATTGTGAACCCATAATACGGAGGGTTAAAAAATGACTCGCGCGCTAACAATCACAACGCTTTTGGTATGTCTAACGGTAAATTGTTTTGCCGCATTTGAAGAGGAGACTGTACTGCTCTACCTCTTTGATGAAGAGACAGGCGATGAAGCCACAGACCTCTCTGAATTTGAGAATCATGGTGAAATCGTTGATGCTGAATGGACAGCGGACGGGAAGAACGGTGGTGCCCTGGTCTTTGATGGTGCAAGCACGCTCATCGAAGTACCGCATCACGAGAGTCTTGTTCCGGGAGGTGATGAACTGACAGTCGAGGCATGGTTCAAACCGAATTCGTTTCCGGCGGGACATCCACCGATTGCAAGGAAAGGCTCCGTTGCTGAGAGCGGTTGGGGGTTTGATACACCTGGCGGCCAAATTCGCGGCTTCGTCTATACCGCACCCGGTGCCGCTGCTGTCGCACAAGGGGCAACACAGATGAAATTGGACACATGGCACCATGTCGCTATGGTCTACGACGGTGATGAAGTACGCATCTATCTTGACGGTGAACAGGATGGAAAAGTTGATCGAAAAGGAGACATCAACGAGAATCAAGCCTCTGTTTGGATTGGCAAGAAAGCGAATGAGAGCGTCTGGCTTGATGGAACGCTGGATGAACTCCGTATTCTCAACATCGCAATTACGGAAGAACAGATTCAGGAAGATATGGAAGGTATTGCGTTTGCTGTTGAAGTTACTGGAAAACTCACAACGACGTGGGGACGGATTAAAACGGATGTCCTCCGTTAGCAAACTTGGAGAGGATAACAATGGACACAAGTTGGCTTGAACACTGCGCGACGGACGAGCAGCTCAAAGCGTTTAACGACACGGGTTACCTCGTTGTTGAGGACGCTATAAGCACGGAGATGGTAGATGCCTTAGAGGAAGTCGCAGATCGGATTGATGCCGAAGAGCGTACCAAAACAGGATTAGCACCCCACAAATTGTTATCAAAGTTCCGGACCGTCGCTGAAGACGACTTGCTACTGGAGCTGCTTGATAACAAAAAGGTTTTCCCGCTGCTTTGGGATATTCTCGGTTGGAACATCCAACTTTACATCTCGCACCTCATCATGTACCCGCCAGAACCTCCTGATACACCGCGTATTGCCAAAGCCGCCCACTGGCATCAGGACGGTGGTAGACCTGTGCCGGAAATGGAGCGTCCACATCCGCGACTTTCATTAAAAGTCAGTTATTGGCTAAGCGACGTGTCTGACCGAGATAACGGCGCAATGCGTCTGATTCCCGGTAGCCATAAACTCGACACCCGACCGCCTAATAAGGACGACAATCCTGATGGTGATCCAGAAGGTGCGATAGACCTGCTCGTTAAGCGCGGCACAGCTGTGCTTTTTGATAGACGGATGTGGCACTCACGCGGCTGGAATTTTTCTGATGTAACTCGGAAAGTTTTGTTTATGGGGTATAGTTATCGTTGGTTGCGCGGTTTGGATTACAATCTCATGCCACCGGAGCTTCTTGAGAAGTGTGACCCTATTCGGCGGCAATTGCTGGGTGACGGCGTGGACGTTAAAGGCTGGTGGCAACCGACGGATGCTGATGTGCCGTTGAAGACGTGGATTGCCGAACATCGTGGGGAGGAATATTTACGGTAAGTGACGGTGAACTGCAAGCGGCAAAACGCTTTATCTCTGGGTAGGCGAGGTTTTGCGGCGTACTCGCCCAAATGCGACCTGCATTCCAACCTCGCCTATTCGCTAAATGGGCATTGAGGTCTCATCGAGAAATAGAGAAAATGAATATCACACCAACGCATCTTCTCCATCCGTCAACCAAGCCAAATCAAACTTCGCAAACGACACCGCTTCATAGGCACTGCTCTCACCGCGCTCATAGAGGCAACAGATCTCCATATCCAAGGCGATACAGAGGTCGGAATACGCTGCAGGACCGGCGTGCAAGACCTTGCCACTGCTCCAACTTTGACACTCGTCGTAACTGATGCGAATCGTCATCCGCTCACGATTTGTGCTAGCAGGATTAGAGAACAAGACGCGGTTTTTGTCATGTTGGTTTTCATCCGTATATCGCACCATGCTCGCCTGACAAATCGGTTCAACCAGATCCTCCTCGTAACCGAATGCCGTGAATGTATCGCCGCCGTCGCTGCTTCGCGCATAGGCACGCCGTTTCGGTGCGACATAGTTCCGACAATTGAAATAGAGTCCACCATCCACCGTTTCAACGACAACAGATTCATTCGTCCCGGGTTGTGCCTTACCACCGATCTTCCACGTTTCACCGCCATCATCGCTGACAATCAGGTGTGAGTAGCCGTATTGCGAGTAGTCTCGGTTGTTTCCAAGCACATGATCACACGGAATCACCAATCTGCCGTTTGCGAGTTGAATCCCGTGACAGGGACCCGTCGCGTACCACGTCCAATCTTCGTCTTTCGTTGTCGCAGTGATTTCCCTCGGTTCTGCCCACGTTTCGCCGTCGTCATTGCTGGCGGTTACCCAAACAGTTCGCGGTGCTTCTCCTGCGACAATCTTCCCTTCCGCACCTTCAGCGAGATTCTTACAGAAAAGGAGCCAGATTGTACCCGAATCGCGATCAACGACCGGTGCAGGGTTGCCATCCGTGTCACTTCCAGTGGAGACAGCGGTTTGCATCGGCTGCCAATTCTCGCCGTTGTCAAAACTCCGTTTCAGAACAATATCAATATCTCCTGAATCCCCACCGCCTGTGCGTCTGCCCTCACAGAACGCCAACAGCGTTCCTTCGTTGGATCGGACGAGCGCGGGGATACGGAAGGTATGGTATCCTTCCGTTCCCGCTGTGAAAAGTGGACGCTCCGTTTTGTGCATGCTTTATAGTCTCCATTGTTATGAACGGTAATTATCACTTGGCTCGCTTAATCCGTGCCCACGTTGTTGCGAGTTTTCCGATCGGTTGGACATCTGCCGGATCGTCCATTACAAACTCATCAGGTTCCTTCTGGTGATCGGAGAGTCGCAGTCCATCAACGACACAATTCGTTGGGAATCTTGGGTCGGGCGGCGAGGCGTTATTAATCTCAAAGGTTTCCGCGAACACTGTAGGTCCCTTTTTGAAATCGGCTTCGCCTTCAAGTTTGCCATCTAAATAGAGTTTCAAGCCGTCGGGTCCCCATGTTCCCGCCATGTGATGATGCTCTCCCGTTTTCCAGTCGAGTGCGGCACTGTTGGCGTTATGCCACGACCCCGCGCTTTTAATCCGCATCTGTGCGATCCCACCCGTGTTAAACTGGAGAAATACGGCATCCGTTCCACGTTTATAGGTCATGAACATAAAGAGTTCACCCGCAACGTCGCTGGTATCTAATCCCATCGTTATCCACAACTCGACTGTCCCTTCGTCAAGGTTGATGAAGCGGTCGTCTACGGGGAAATGAATAACATCCCCAACTTCTTTGCTGACAAAACCGTTGCCGTATTTACCGGGTTCAAAACTCCCGCCATCCACAGTGGCTCCCTCTTTTTCGACTTCCGCTTGGCTCTCTAACGCAGAAAAGAAGGTCTCCTCTGCCCTAGCCATGGAGACATAAAGCAGCGTGATCGTCAAAAGACACAATATAATTTTCATGAGACTTCCTCCTATTTAGGTTAAGGATTTTGACAAATAATGGCACAGGAATTCTAATTCCCAGTCCAACAATTAAAACAGTGGCTAAGCTCAGCACGACTTTTTTCGTGCGTTTATAACGAATAGAGACATTTCTGCCTCCTTTGGTTGGCATCCTACTGCCCTTTTACTTCTTACTGTTCGGTTTCTCAGCGAAACGCCAATGTAGACAGCACTCCAGCGGCCAATCAGTGCAAATGCCGTCCACTTTGCTTGCACGGGCTTTGTCCCAGGTGTCGGGTCGATTCTCGGCGATGTGCAAGCTGATCCAGACGCGCTTACCGAGCTGGTGAGCCTGTTCAACCGCTTTCGCATCCGGAACGAATACTACCCATAGGTCATTAGCGAGTGGATCTCGTAGGTCTGCGTCGAACTGCTCGATATCGCGAATGTGTTGCGTCGTAGTCCGCAGCTTTGGGTTGGCTTCTTTGAAGCGACGGGTCGAATCGATGGGCTGACCGAAGGCGAAGAGCTGATCGAACAGGTCATATTTTTCGACGAGCTGCACGATGTTCTGTTCAATACCCGGCGAGATGACTTTCATATTCAGTCCGATGCTCACCGGCGTTCGCTGACGCTCGCGGATAAGTTGAAACACTTCTTCCAATGTCGGTATCTTCTCGCCAGCGAAACGTGGATCGAACCAACTTCCGGCATCCAGCTTGCGGATTTCTGCCAATGTCATATTAATCACTCTACCGGTGCCATTGGTCGTGCGGTCCACAGTCTCGTCGTGGATGACCACCAAGTGTTTGTCGCTTGTTTGATAGACATCCAACTCAAGCGACAGACCCAACTCGATGGCTGCCGCAAAGCCGGGCAAGGTGTTTTCAGGCGCGTGCCGGACCAAACCACGGTGAGCGAGCAAGATTGGATCCGCGCTCGACTCGTTCGCCGCTGGCTCCGAGGCACCGACCACGCCCGAAAGCCTCCGCATGTTGAACGACATAATTTATCTCCTATCACATTTTTAGTTTCGCCCATGTCGTTGTTACCTTACCACCTGCTTCAACAGCGGCAAATTCTTCAACATGGAACAGCAAATTCTCCATGAAAAGCTTTGCCATGTCTTTCGTGTTGGCATCGTTGCCTGCGATATGGTATTTATCAGGCGCAATTGCCATCATTAAGAATTTACCTTGTCCGAATTCTGCTTCCATAATGGCAGGTCGTCCCCCACTTTCCATCAACACGTCAAACCCCTTTTGAGAACCGATGACTTCCCAAACAGTAGGCCAGCCTTGATGTCCCCAGCCTTCAAATGTTTTCTCAGTTATAGAATTTGGTGCGTTAAACAGCGGATGGTCCGCTGCCAGTATTTTAACGTCTGGAAGGTCCGCGTCAGTCCGAACACAACTCAGTCCAGGCGGCAGCCAATCCACATTTGCTTCGTTCTGATCAGCTTGGGTCGGTTCCCAGACGACACCCCCATTTTCGACGAAATCCTGAATCGTTTTTGCATTCTTGTCGAGGCTTTGGTGAAGTTCAGCATTGTTGGTCACCATACTACCGATTAAGAAAGTTCTATTTTCCGCTTTGAAAGGTAAATTCCCACCTTCGATCGACTTTGTCAAATCATCGTACTCAACTTTGAATTCATCCAGTGTCTGACGCAACGCGTCAACCTGTGTCCATTGGTCAGCAAAATCAACAAGGGCAATTTGAGCGGCTTTTACAGCCGTTACGCTCAAAACGAGATTCAAAATACAGAGCCATGCAAACAAACGGAGGAACATAAGTTAATCTCCTTTAGCATATTCCCGTTAAACCCCCTGCCTTTAGGTAGGGGATGTAGACGGCGAAAAACCTGACAGAAAAATAAACCTTATTCACAGTAATACGTCTCACTTCATAGTGTTCGGCATAGGTTGTGATTGATGTGTTGTCGGAACGCTCGTCAATGAGTCCAATCACGTAAAAGCCTCACACGCCTCTATATTGACAAAGCCTTTCACGGTATCCGTTGCATGTATAGGGTCGCAGGGGTAAAATCCGCACCCGTTGAAAATCACATGTCACAGTCAAATAGGTTGGCCCTTCAGGGTCACATAGCAGGCTCGGCTGCTATTGTGGAGACGGAATAAGACGGTAGACCTTCGGGAACACCGCACTGTCTACGAAGCACAAGCCCCAACCTTCAGGTTGTGGGTACCGTTGACTTAGGCAACACCCTCAAAAAACAAAACGTGTTCTTGAATCACGTACTATTTGGTTTTGTACAGAGGGCATACACATAAGGTGATGTCAACTGCTGATTCGGCACGCGAATCACCGCCAATAGATTTCCAATAACAATATCTGTTAAGTTAACACATTTACAAAGCACTTCGTGACCCCATTTACCAATAACTGCTCGCCAGGGTGAATAATCGACAACACTCAACTTCAAAGGACCACCCGTATATCCATACTCAGTGACGTGAAATCCAGTGTCTTGTAATACCGCAGCAAGACCCACCGGTGGAATTACTTTGTGGGTTGCAAGGAGTTTCGGACTCGCAACGCGGGCTATGGGTGTATACATGCCACGCAAATTCGGCGTTATTGTAAGCATTGTGCCACCCGGTTTCAGAAGATTGTACATCTCTTCCAAAATTGCTTTCGGTGTGCTGAAATGTTCTATTAACCCCATTGAGTAAACGAAATCAAATACCGTCTGCTGCTCTTTGGCAAAATCAAACAGATCTTCGCAGATGATTGTGCCTTTCGCTCCTGCAAGCGCAAGGTTGCGTTCGGCGAGTTGACACCCCAATTCTGAAAAATCAACGCCGTAGCAAGTGCTTTCATAGTTGCGGGCAAGATACGGAAGCCACAACGAATCGGCGCAGCCCAACTCAATCAGGGTCGGTTCTTTAAATCCGGCAAGCCCACGCTGAAACAACTTAGCGAGTTGCCGGTTCGCCACATAAGCCCAACGTAAATGCCGCACTTTATGCTGTTGTCCATCCCAGAGCGTTGTCCAATAGGATTCATCTGTCAAGGGTGTAACGTGTGAATCCATACTAACTTTCCTCCGATAGAACCGCATCGTGTTCCAAAATAGGGCAGAGGTCGCAGAGCCAATCAGCACAGTAGTTCTTGTAAAGACGAATAACCCCTTGCTCAATTTTTGCTGTCGGTTTTAAGTGACGCAGCTGCTGCGTTTCCGTGAAAATCTGTTCATTAATTTGACTGATAATCTTATTTCCGGTTGACTTCGGAGAGGCACTATAGAGTCTTAATATTGCGTCTTGGAGTTTCTGACTTTCTGCTTCAACTGCCCAAATATAAATAACCGGTAGTATCTTGTTGACAATAATATCTACCGCTCTCGCATTTCCAATCAAGGCTTCTTTCCGAGGGTTGTTTATTCCGAAACTAAAATGTGTTTCCCAGTAGCCCGTCGGTTCAAGTGTTAACAGCGTACGGAGTTCTTTTCCGATCTTTTGCAGGGACCGCGGGCCTTCCAGATGGATGGTTTTTTCACACGTGGGTAGAAAATACATCATGAGGCTACCTTGGCAGCGGTGAATTAACTGACCCACCGCGGCGATACGCCGGACAGGGTGATTAACAGGTCTACTTGTGAAACTCCAACGTGCATCCGTCATGCGTTGCGGAAGTTCAGCATATTCTGAAGCATACCACGATTTTTCTAATGCCACAATGCTTGGGTCACTTGTTACCTCAATTGGTAACGGTTTCTCCCGTTGTGATGGCAAAAGTCCAGCGACTCCGAAGAGAGTAGCCTGAATCTCTAACTCGGATTTCTCATCGAGATCTGTGAAAGGAACGTGCTGCGCTAACTCACGCATCGCCTTGTTATTGCGGGCATACCCCAGTGCTTCCATAATACCTTCGTAGAGGAGTTGTTCAAATTCAAGCCGCGTTCTTAGCAGACGCATTGATTCTACTTTTTCTAAGAAGCGTTCACGTCCTAACGATTCAAAAACGCCTTTCAGCACCTCCATGTTCAGCGGTTTCCCCGTAACTCGGCAGATGCCATCTTCTGAAGCCGCCTCTTGAGCATTGTTATATAGGTCACCGATGTCCGCATTAACCCATTTCAGGAATTCTAAGGTTGGGATGCGTTTGCCATTCTGAAGCCGCGTCCGCAGGTTGATGTCATCGTCAAAATACACAGCATGGAGGATAACGCGATTGTATCTGGAATTAAGGTGATGCTTATGGTCATACCACTCCGAAGATTGGACATGGATTTCAACATCGCCGATTTGGAGTTTGCCGTCAATTTCAATCTCGGCGTGCATAAAATCAGGTCCTTCGTTATGGTTCCAGATGCCCGGTTTTAGCACACGGATCGTACGTCTATCAATCGCCTGCATGTTGGTGTCAAAGAAACGCTGCTCATTCCACAGTTTCTGAACAAACGCCTCGTCTATTTTATCCAGATCTGGCTTGTAAGTCTCATCGAGTTCCCTGAACTGTTTAAAGGTGTGTTCAACTTTTTCTGCATCATTCATGGATATTTCCGTGTGTTTCGACTTATTTTGCTCCCTGAATTTCGTTCAGTAGTGCCTGTGTTGCGACATCGGGTTCAGGATGCGCGCAAACAGCGGAGATCACAGCAATACCGTGTGCCCCCGTCCGAATGACATCACCGGCGGTTTCGACCCCGATGCCACCAATGGCGATAACTGGACATGCCGCGATGTCGCACATCCGACGGAGGCGTTCTAATCCCTTAGCCGTCTCCGCGTCCGGTTTTGAAGTCGTGCCGTAGATAGGACCGAACCCGATGTAATCAGCACCTTCCGTAATCGCTTCGAGAATCTTCTCTTCGGTTCGGGCAGATGCCCCGATGATGGCTTTCGTGGGTAAAATCCGTCTCCCGATAGAGACATGCATATCGTCTTGTCCAAAATGTGCACCTGCTGCACCGATAGCCAGCGCGATATCTGCTCTATCATTGACAATCAACGGGACTTTGTGCGTCTCGCATACCTTCTGCATCGCTTGTGCTGTTGCTACCAATTCACGGGTCGTTCCCTGTTTTTGCCGAAATTGTACTGTATCGGCACCGCCTTGAATTGCTAATTCCGCTAGTTCAACGTGTGTGAACCGCGATTGCAGCGTCGTATCTGTGATAACGTGAAGAACACCGATATTTTTCATTTGGCATACTACCCAAGATGTGATAGATTATAGATAGCGGTCAGCAGTCAGGTCACTTCGCTTTCGGCTTTCAGTAAAGAGGTTTTCGTTATAACAGCAGCCTCTTGTTACTGATTGCTGATTGCTGATTGCTAATTTAGTATAGCACATAAGGAGACACTTTGTGAATAATTTGTTATTCCAATCTGGAGAT
>VXZL01000627.1 GCA_009845505.1 Candidatus Poribacteria bacterium
ACACAGAAGATCAACTCTAGCCCTCTCCTGCGTTGGAACGTCCTTTTTAATTCTGCTAACAATGCTCGGCGCGCCCGCAATTGTGGTAAAGACGGAATGTGCAAGTAGATCCTTAGGAGTTTGCCCCGTTTCGCACGATCCGCATCCGTGTAAGTTTCCAAAATCTTTTGATATATTGAACCGTCCATCTCAAATCCCTCCGGTCTCTATGAGATAGTGTCACCCAAATCAGTCACGACCTTTGCACAATGAGATCGCTGTAGGAAACAGCAACCGGGTCGGTAGTGTCTAAGCGAAGTATGGTTTTAACGTGTTGATGTTCGTTTACGGCTTCAGTTTTAGTTTGTCCGTGAAACACCGTCTCCAATTCAACGAATTGCCCTAAATCAGCAACCGTATCAAGGTGGATACGCGTGTGATTGAACATCCAAAGTTCTCGCTGTTTCTTGACAATTGCTTTGATACCCAGCGCGGCGGTTAGGAACGCTTTGAGGGTTACGGGATTAACGATCTCACAGAGTTGGTACTGACTGTAGCGGGACGCCTCCATGTTCGGACGTTCATAATAGATGAGCCACGCCTCTGTTATCTCATCAATTTCACGTAGTTTAAGACGAGGTTGGCACTTTTCCGACGGTACATAAAAATACGTATCAATTTGACGCACAGTTTCATGATATGTTGCATTTAAGTCAGCCAATCTTGGATAGAAACTCTCAAGCGACTGACACTGTGCCTTGAACTCTAAATTTGTTGCCATATTTGATCAGATATAACGTTAAGCACGCCTCATCAGACTGGGTAGGTGCGGTTTCCCAACCGCACTGGGCATCATTCCAGGTCTCTAATGTCTTCATCAGATTCAAAACCGTCAATACACGAGCGATTGCAGCGTTCTCCATGCGCCAACAACCAACAAACCTCATGTCGTAACTGAAGTGAACTCATCAGACAGGTACGCAACTGCTCTGGATCGAAATCGCGTCCTAATAGAAAACTGTAGCTGCCCAAACGCATCACGTGTCGTCCGGCATTGTTATTACGGACAATAGGAACAATTTTCACGTGAGGCTGATACCTCTCAACATATTCAAAGAGTCTCCAGCGCGAGCGCCGCAAACAATCAGGGATTACCATCTGATATTTTGCCACCTTCAGCATACCGATGGCTTCTCCAGTGCGTTCTGGAATATCGCATCCGTAGCCTGCAGAATGAACGAGATCCCTCACCTTATAATGTAAATCCTCGTTCCTTGAGAGGAACATCACATCGCCTTGTAATTCAGAGATGCCGAAATCCTCTTGAATATCAAGGGGAATACGTGCCTCCCGAGTCCGCCAATCCAAGGTTCGACGCGCCCGCCTCACCCGCTCGTTGACATCGTCAAGTCTCTCTTCCAAATCTGGGAGTGGCTTAAAAAATTTTCGCATTTTGTTTCTGCAAGCCCTTTGGTCAAAAAAATAGGAATCGATTACTGCTTTCTATTGTAGCACACCTCTTTGACGTACATCAACCAATTTTGTTGATAAAAACCGCGACATGCTATAAAATTAGGGCATTCAGAGATCAGTAATTAGCAGACAGCAGTTAGGGCGTTCGCTACCTGCTAACAAACGAGTCGCGAAATAGGAGCATCACAATGCCTACACTACAACTCCCACTCCCACCACATTTCGATGCAGATCGGGTAGACAAAGTTTGGCGGATTCCCTATCAAGAACGCCAAGGTGAAGCACAAGAGTGGGCACGGAAACACGCAATCCGCCCGGCATCGGAGGATACGTTTCGGACGTTTCTGTTGCTCGTCGATGTCCAAAATACATTCTGTATCCCGGACTACGAACTTTTCGTTGGTGGAAGATCTGGGAATGGTGCCGTAGAAGATAATATCCGCTTGTGTCAATTCATCTATCGCAATCTACCAAATATCAGCAAAATCGCTTGCACGATGGATACACACACAGCGATGCAGATATTTCACGAAGTCTTCTGGATCAACGATGCCGGTGAACACCCCACACCCCTACAGACCCTGATTACACAAGAAGACATCGAAACAGGTAAATGGCGCGTCAATCCTGCGGTTGCGGAAAGCCTGATGGGAGACCAAAATCGGTACGAATGGCTCAAGGCTTACGGTGAACACTATGTCAAAACCCTCACAGCAGAGGGGAAATACCCGCTTGCGATATGGCCCTACCATGCAATGCTCGGTGGGATTGGGCATGCCGTTGTCTCTGCTGTTGATGAAGCCTGCTTTTTCCATACAATCGCACGTAAGACACAGATACATTACGAAATTAAAGGACAGAATCCGTTAACGGAAAACTATTCCGTCTTGCGTCCGGAAGTCCTTAACGATGCCGATGGAAAACCGATCGCTGAAAGAAACACCACCTTCCTACAAATGCTTCTCGAATACGATCGAGTGATTGTCGCTGGACAGGCAAAAAGCCACTGCGTCGCATGGACCGTTAGCGACTTGCTCGAAGAGATTCAGCAAACGGATATTGAATTGGCAAAGAAAATCTATCTTGTGGATGACCTAACTTCACCCGTTGTTGTGCCAGGTATAGTGGACTATACAGAACCTGCAGACGCTGTTTTTGCCAAAGTTTCGGATGCAGGGATGCATGTGGTGCAGTCAACAGAGATGATTGCGGAGTGGGTTAAGTAGCAACTTGGGTCATTACTGAAGAAGGCTTAGAATGATCGAAAATCTGTCCGAAACGAAGTGGAGGACAGTCCAGGAGTAAGAAATTAAAAAATGGAAAATAGACAAACAGGATTCGGAACTTATGTACGCTTGTCAGGGATGATGTTTCTCCAGTTCGCTATATGGGGCGCATGGGCAGTCCTTATTGCTGGACACATGCAAAACCTCGGATTCACCGGCAAACAGATTAGTTACGTCTTCGGTACCACCGCCATCGGTTCAATGATTTCTCCAATCATCGCTGGCTGGATTGCGGACCGATTAATGCCTGCCCAGGTGTTCGCAGCGATCTCACACTTACTCGGCGGTGTCTGTCTGCTTTTCGCCTGGAGACAGACAAGCTTCCCGATGATGTGGGGCGCGATTTTCCTGCATGCCGTCCTCTACATGCCCACAATCGCACTGACCAACGCCATCGCTTTCCACCACATGGGACAATCAGATAAATTTGGTAATATTCGGGTCTTTGGGACGTTTGGCTGGATTGCGATTAATTGGGCGTTGAGCCTGTATCTACGGTACTGCGAAGGCCAAGCGATAAACCTTTCATTCATCTCTGACTGGTTCTCCTTCTTAGGTAATGTTGTTTCTTTCCTCATCAATCACCTTCTTGATGGGGCTGTCTCCGACTGCCTCTTCTTCGGTGCCATCCTTTCCTTTATTATGGGCATCTACTGCCTGACACTTCCCAACACACCGCCAAGCAAAGAGGCAAAGAACCCGTATGCATTTCTTGAAGCGTTCTCTCTCGTCTCAAACCGAAATTTCGCTGTGCTTCTGATTATCTCCTTCGTTGTTGCCATTGAACTTCCCTTCTATTACAACTTGACCTATCTCTTCCTAACCGAAGCAGAGCATGGCGTTGGATTGGCAGGGAGTAGTGCCAATTTTGCAATGAGCCTCGGACAAGTTGCTGAGGTTGCACTTATGCTCCTCCTATTCCCGTGCCTACGGTGGTTTGGGATGCGGTGGACAATCTTCTTGGGGATCCTCGCGTGGCCCGTTCGGTACGCCATTTTCGCCATAGGTCAACCGGTGTGGTTAGTTGTTGGCGCGCAAACCCTACACGGGATCTGTTACTCGTTCTTCTTCGTTGGTGGAATGATTGCAGTAGAGCGGTTGAGTTCACAAGATATCCGAGCGAGTTCTCAATCCCTGCTCCTTTTTGTTACCAACGGGTTCGGGATGTTAGTCGGACATATCATCAGCGGACGCGTCCACGACTTTTTCGCCTACGCTGAGGGTGGACACGCCTGGGCAAAAATCTTCATGGTGCCTATCGTTGTAACAGTCTTTGCCGCAATTGCCTTCATTGCGTTATTCGACGAAAAGAAGTACCAAGCAGACGCGGAAGCAATGGGACAAAATTCTACATAGTGCAAAATTGAGGTAAGAAATTATGTCAACGGATAAAACACTTGCGTTTTATCCGACTGGCGGCAAGCTAAGGATTTCAGCAAGGCGAAATCGCGTTGTGCCAGCGTTACAACATGTCCCATGCCGCGGAAACACAAACAGCAGAAGCATATTTTGAAGAACTTCGTTGATCGCTGCTGGTTGTCAGGCTGTTCCGCTTTCAGGACGTTCCGCTGCACACTAATACCATTTCTAAAAGTTTATCTCGCATTAACCGAACCCACTCACACCACACCCGGTAGGTGCGGTTTCTAACCGCACCGAGCATCGCTGAAAAATAGTCAACCTTTTAAGAGGAATTATCAATTAGAATTGGTATAAGATGTCAGTAACTTAACTTGTATCATGAAAAGACGCTCTAATAAGCAAACGCCCTGCTGACCGCTGAAAGCCTACGCAGTAGGCGACCTGACTGCTGACGGCTAAATATTATGTTTGATTTCCGAGCACCCCTTTTCTTAATTCTACTCGCTGCAATCCCGTTACTAATTTTTCTGCAACGACGGGCACACCGCAGCACAGCGCAGTGGCGAAAAAGCGCGATCTTCTTCCTCAGAGGTACCGCGCTTTTATGCGCTATCTTCGCCTTAGCCGATCTGCACCGAACCCATAAAGAACAACGTCTCGCAGTCGTTTTCCTGATTGATACCTCCGAAAGCATCCCATCTATACAACACGAAAAGGCACTCAAAAAGATAAACGCCGCTGTCGCGAGTTTAAAACCTACTGACCGGTTCGGTATTATCAACTTCGCGAGGGAGACCGCTATCCTACGAGAAATCCGTTCTAAACAAGACCTACCCGTTGCAGATGCGTCTGTAGCGTCAGTGGAAACACTCGCGGAACAGACGTTCCAGCGAGACGGCACGGATATCCTCACAGCACTCAAACGCGCAATTGCCCTCTTGCCAGACAATTATCATCGACGGATCGTACTGTTCAGCGACGGCATACATAACGCTGGCGGGACACCCATCAAAGACTACCTACCGCTGCTCTCTGCAAGCGATGTTGAAATATTAACAATCCCACTCGAAACTATCAAGGATGCCGTTCAAGTGGTGCAGCTGCAACTCCCCGCTGAAGTCCACAAAGGACAACATTTTGGAATCGACGTAGTGATTGAAACCGACGGGAGTATCCCAAACCTGAACGCCACCCTCTATCGCGAAGACACCCCGATTGACGAATTTGAATGGACATTACCGAGCGGCAGATATGTACGCTCTTTACTGACAGAACAGATTTCGGAAGAAGGAAGTCATACGTACCGACTGAAGTTGAACGTAACCGATGAAATTCCAGAAAACAATCAGGCGGATGCCGTTGTGCAAATTCAGGACAAACCCCAGGTTACCGTATACACAGAAGGTAATTTGTCAAACACTACGCCCCTTAAAACCGTTCTTGAGGAAAATGGCTTCAGTGTGGAGGTAATGTTCGCAACGGAGATGCCGACAGAACTTGTAGCACTCCAACGCAGCGATGTTCTGATACTGAACAACGTCCCTGCAGATGCGCTTTCGGTGGAACAACAACAACACATCGAAAATTACGTCCGCGACCTCGGACACGGATTGGTTGTTATCGGTGGAAGGCGTGCCTATGGACCTGGAGGCTATACCGATACGGCGTTGGAACGGACACTCCCGATAGAGATGACCCCACGTGAACGCAAGGACGCTGTCGCTATTGTCTTTGTGCTGGATACATCGGGGAGTATGGCGAACTACGTCGGGGCGCGACAGAAAATCCAACTCGCCATTGAAGGGGTCCGTACCGGTATCCGTAACCTCGACGAAGAAGATATGGCTGGCATCCTCGGTTTCAATACCGATGTTCATCGCATTTCTGACCTCATTTCCGACCAGAATGCGCTGATCTCTGCCGTGAGCAAACTACGTCCAACGGGTGGCACTACGAAGATAAAAGATGCCACTGAGAAGGCGTACGAAATGCTCAAAGCAAACGAGGCAAAACGGAAGCATATCGTCCTCTTATCCGACGGTAAATCCGATGGTGCGGAATCTGCTTTTCTTGAACTCGCAACACAGATCGCTGAGGCACGCATCAGTCTCACGACGATTGCGATAGGCGATGCCAACAGACAACTCCTTACGAAAGTCGCAGAAATAGGCGGTGGACATCCTGTTTTTGTTGAAAATATCCAGCAGCTGCCGGAGGTCTTGACAGAAGCCGTCCGAGAGACCCGGCGTTACATCGTTCAAGAACCCTTTCAACCTGTTATTGCTGTTCCAGAAGAACCGATTGTTGCAGGCATCGACACACCTCCGGAACTTCTGGGTTACGTTTCAACAACAGAAAAGGGAGCCTCCCAAGTTTTCATCCGCTCACACAAAGACGAACCGATCCTTGCAGGTTGGAATTTCGGATTGGGGAAATCGGTTGCGTGGACATCAGACGCTCAACCCGTATGGGCGAAAGCGTGGATTTCGTGGGAAAACTTTGGGAAGTTTTGGGGACAGACTATCAACTGGGTACTTCCAGCAACAGATACGGATGCTGATTTCGATCTCTCGGTATCACTTCGGCACGGTGTGGCGCAAGCCAATATTGATACACGCACAGCGTCGCAAGCATCGTATAAACTTCACGTTGTAGGCCCGGATGGTACAAGCGAATCGGTTGAAATGCAACAGGGAACACCGACGCGTTACAGCGGCACATTTCAGATGCCCAACAGTGGTGCCTATATTGTTACTGCTCAGCGTGAAGGCGATGAAAACAGGCGCACCGAAGTTTTGTCGCTCTCTTACCCAGCAGAATACGCCGAATTTGAGGTCGATACGGTTCTGCTAAAGATGCTTGCTGCTGGCACGACTGGTATTTATGAACCGACACCGACTCAGATAACGAAACCGGCAGGCATACCCGTTGAGAAGAAGGTCTCACTGGCACGAGTGTTGTTAGTCGCTGCGGTTCTCTTGTTTGTATTAGAGATGATTCTTCGGCGTTTCAGCATAACAAATAGACATTTGACTGCGTTTTTTGAGCAATTGCGCGGAAAACTTATTGACGAATCGATCAGTCCCCAAACAATAGGTACACCTGTGAGCGTTGCACCTTCGGACCAACGCGTCCCAGCAGACACAATACCTCCACAACCTGCAGAAGCAACGATGACCCGATTATTAGCCGCCAAAAAACGTGCACGTTAGACTATACAAGCGGACGCTGGCGAATTTCGTGCCAAGGACCGGTAATCGCCAGTGTAATCCCGTGACTCTGTATGTTCACAAAGAGCGTCGTGCCGTCAGGCGAGAACGTCGCACCCGCAAGTTCAGACATATTGCCCGAATTCCGAGCAAACTTATAAAGATGCCCTTCAGGCGTTACACCAACCAAGAACTCTTCTTCGGGACCGTCTTCACAGATAATAAGATCTCCCCACGGCGCGACTGTCAGGTTATCGGCGTTTTCCATGAGATTCCTGTCGTTTGGCTCAATGAAGAGTTGAAGCGTTCCCGGTTCTTGCTCCTCACGATTCGTCCCTTCATAAGGACTCGGTATATACTTCCAGATCTGGCCCTTGTACGCAATACCACCATTCGTGCAAGCGATATAAAATTCTCCCGTTTCGGATCCACTCCCATACCATATCCCTTCACCGCGTGCAAACTTTGCCGCCCCTTTATCTTCGTTTCCCTGTATGCGGAGATCATCATCGGGGGATTCTATATTCTCAACATCCACCCATTCGACTGCGAGTGTCTCTCCAACTGAAACTGGATTATACATCCATCGAAAAACCTTCTGCATCCGGCTCTGCCAGTTCCGAGTATCCGCACCCTTGAGGTCGCGGATTTTTAGTGCTTGAAGTTTACCACCTGCAGCGAGTTCACCCGGTGTGTCCGGAATAAACCGATAAATTAAACTATCGCCTCTGTCTTCGGTTTGATAGACAATCCCCGTCTTAGGATCAACGGCAACGGCTTCATGATTGAAACGTCCCATCGCTTTCAAGGGGATGGGGTCAGTCAATCCTATCTCAGCAGTGACCGGGACCTCAAAGTTATATCCGTGATCTACTTCATAAGTCGTTTCTGGATCCGCCTTTTGCATAGTCTCTTCACAGGTAATCCATGTATTCCAAGGTGTGAGACCGCCAGCGCAATTTCGGATTGTTCCTACCAGACTCAAGAAATGCTTCTCCAATGTCTGCGTTTTCGTGTCATAGACGAGCGTTGTCGTGCCACCGAGGCATGGCAGTTCACCTGATCCAGCGTCATAGAATTTACCAACGGCAGCGCGTTCAATTTTCTCGTTATTCCATCCAAACGCGCCAACTGATTTGCTAGTCGCCTGCAATTCGTGATTGCGAATGAGAATAGTTTTGCCGTTGGGACCTGGGTAAGCCGCCATGCCGTCGTGGGCACCGGGCACCCAAAGCCCATCATCCATCAGTTCGCCTGTTCTCGAAAAGGCGTGAGCGGTAAACCCTTCTGGAAGATCAAGGAGGCGATTTGGACTCGGCTTGAATTCAAAGGGTGGCGGAGGTCCGAAGCCTGGCACCTTTTGAATCAGTGTCCGGCTACACCCCAAAAATCCGAGACTGACCGCTGCAGAGGCGGTCGCAAGTGTACCCAAGCGTAGAAACTGTCGTCGAGATAGCCTATTCTTCATAAATTTCTCCTCATCAAGGCACTAAAGAGATACCAAAAGCTCCCGTATTTAGATGCAACATTTTTTATCTGTAAAGTATAACTTTACTATTTTACAATATTTTTAAAATTTTTTCAAAAGTTTGTGACATGTTGCCGGACAATAGCCGCTTCTGGTTCAAACTCCCACAATTACGTTGTTACCAAACAAAACTGAGAAACCTTAGCAAGGGTGAAAGCAAATACTCAGGTTAGGACAAATCCTTCGTCTTGCATCATCCTTAAAAAAATGCTTGACACGCTTTAATAT
>VXZL01000587.1 GCA_009845505.1 Candidatus Poribacteria bacterium
ATACCTACGATCTATTGATGATTACTTACTCCTTGGGAGATTTGATAAATATCAGTAAAGATACTTTTCTCTCCCTTATTTTCGGGCTTACATGCCTTGCGTTAATAGTGTTTTGCGCGAACCTCGTAGATGCCGCTTCGGAGAAACCTGGTTACAAGTATCAAGAAATTAAGGCAATTGTCAAAGATCTCAAGCGGCGGACCAAATCCGAAGACTTAGAGAAGTTAGTCGAGAAATCAACCGAGTTTATTACGTCCCATCCGAAATACAAACGGGTGGATGAGGTCTATTACCTTCTCGGTGATGCCTTGGTCCAGCTCGACCGCGTTGAAGAAGGGGTCAAAGTCTTTGAAGAACTCATCAAGGACTATCCCTCTGCCCGCTACGTTGAACGGTGTCTACTGGAATTAGGACTGGCTTACGACAAACTCGGTAAACACGACACAGCGGATGCCGCTTATGAGAAATTAGTGAATCACCCGAAGTACGGTTCGCGCTCTCAGGCAAAATTTGCGAAGCAGCTGCTTGAACAGGACAAAACGACTCGAAAGGGTAAACTCCCGAAACCGTCAAGAGCAAGGATGAACCCCCGAGACTGGATCGGACATCCTGCACTCGATTTTGAGGTGACGGATTTAAAAGGTGAAGCCCTCTCGTTGGAACGGTATCGCGGACAGATCGTGTTACTCGATTTTTGGGCGACGTGGTGTGGTCCGTGTATCGCAGAGATGCCCAACGTCAAGAAAACCTACGAAACGTATAAGGATCAGAAGTTTCAGATTATCGGTATCAGCCTTGATAGATCAATGGAACCTCTTAAGGCTTATATTGAAAAAGAGGAACTCGAATGGGTTCACTACTGGGATACTACCAACAAGGTTAGCAGCATATATAGAGTGCAGGCGATTCCGTCAACCTTTCTGATTGATGGTGAAGGTGTTATCCGGAAAGCAAACCTCCGCGGTGCTGCGCTTAAGAAGGCAGTTGCTGAATTGGTGAAGGAAAACCTGGCAAAATCAACAGGAAAAAAAGAAGAGACAGGTTCCCAGTAAGAGAACATCAGTCTAAGGAGAGATGATGGCGTATGTCACTTTGAAGGACGTTACCAAAATTTACGATGGTGATGTCCTCGCAGTTGAACAAGCAAACTTTGAGATTCCGGACGAGTCGTTTACTGTGCTTGTCGGTCCGTCGGGATGCGGCAAATCGACGCTTTTGCGGATGATCGCGGGGCTGGAACAAATAACGGAAGGCGACATCTATATCGACGATGAACGTATTAACGACATACCCCCTAAAGATAGGGACATCGCCATGGTCTTCCAAAACTATGCCCTTTACCCACACATGACGGTGTACAAGAATATGGCGTTCGGGCTGAAACTCCGCAAATATCCCAAAGCAGAGATCGACCAGCGTGTCAAAGAAGCCGCGGAGATTCTGAGTATCTCGCACCTCTTGAACCGAAAACCGAAGCACCTCTCCGGTGGTGAACGCCAACGCGTTGCAGTCGGTAGGGCAATCGTTCGACATCCAAAAGTATTCCTGTTCGACGAGCCGTTGAGCAACCTCGATGCGAAGTTGCGTGTACAGATGCGGATGGAAATCAGTCGCCTACACGACCGGCTTGATGCCACCATCGTCTACGTCACACACGACCAAGTTGAAGCAATGACGATGGGAGACCAGATCATCGTACTCAATGAGGGAAAAATCCAGCAGATTGCCGATCCGGGAACGCTCTATCACAAACCCGCAAATCAATTCGTCGGTGGCTTTATCGGCACACCACCGATGAACTTTATAGAGACACAGATTGCAAATAACGGTGGCACGTCAGCACTCCGATTTGAAAACTTCAAAGTGGAACTGAATTCCCACCTCCAAGGAGCCGTCAACAAACTTTCGGGAGAAGCAGTGACACTCGGCATCCGTCCGGAAGATATTCATGTTGGTGAAAACGGAAACAACAGTGTTGGAACGCAGGTAGAACTGGTCGAACCGCTCGGAAATCATGCGCTGCTGTACTTGCGGACAGAAAATAACAGTTTCGTCGCCCAATCGGATCTCGCTGACCTACCGCAACACAACGCGCCTTTGACGGTCAACTTCAACATGGACAAAGCGCACCTGTTTCACCCAGAGACAGGGGAATCGTTGACAACATAGCAGTCAGCGATCAGGTCGGTTGACTTCATTTCATTTCGTCAACCTCTCAGCAGTCAGTCACGAGGCGTGTCAGAAAACCTACTTCAAGAAGTTCCTGATAACTGAATGCTGAAAGCGCAGCGACCTGACTGCTAATCCAACAACGCCTGAATTTGTGCCCATGTCTCCGCATCTATTGGTATGCCTTCCCGTTCCCGTCTGCGTTGTTCCGTCCAACCGCGTTCACCCGGTACCCGAATCGTGTCTACGCCAGCGACACGCTTCGCCGATTTGAGATACGCAATAAATCGCTCTATTTCCGCGCTGAACCCCGGAAAATCTCTAAAACTCGCAACGTTAATCACAAGTACGAACAACCCGTTTCCGACGCGGGCATCCTCACTCCGACTACACCCTGCACCCGTAAGCGCACCCGATAAAATGTCAACAAGGACACTCAGTCCGAATCCTTTGTGCGCCGAAACTGCTCCACCGAACGGCAATAACGTAGCAGGGGGTACACCATAAAAATCGTCCGGGTTCGTCGTCGATTCACCCTCTTCATCAATCAACCATCCGTGAGGCAACGCCTCGTCCCGATGCTGCTTAACCCGAATCTTCCCGGATGCAACAACACTCGTAGACATATCCAACACAATCGGATATTGCCCCTCAATCGGCACCGCACACGCCATCGGATTGGTAGAGAGTCGTCCTTCAACACCGCCGTGTGGTGCGACACACGTGCCACCGCCGTGGTCGTTCGCCATCAGCAACCCAATCATCTCCGCATCTGCAGCGAGACATGCATATCCGCCTAACCTACCGACCTCATTACACCGTGAAACAGTGACAGAGCTTATGTCTGTCTGTTTCGCTTTCCGAACCGCCAATTCAACCGCACGCGTCGCGATGACAGGACCGAACCCCCAATTGCCATCTAACACCGCGATTGAGGCAGATTCGTGTAGTGTCTCTGTCGGCGCATCGGGTTGGATTAACCCCGCTTCCAATTCACGGACGTATTTTGAGAGATGGATAACGCCGTGTGAATCGTGTCCGACGCGATTCGCATCCACCATGGAACGGGTTACGACTTCCGCTTCGGCTTTCGATATGTTTAATTTTTCAAAGACGTTTAAGCATATCGTGGTTAATGCTGCTGCGGTAAAGTTGGGCATTACACGCCTCCTTTGTATCTATCATTGTCAGAATCAAGATTAGATGGCTGTCAGCGATCGGCTACTGAACTATTGGCTGTCAGTCTTGTAGGTTGGGTAGAACGGCTCCCCACGCAAAGTCCTATAGCGCACAAGGTATCCAAGCCCCGAGAACCGCTGAAATCACCAAAAATCGAGGGAAACCCAACGCACACGGCACCTGACACGGGTGGCATGTCGGGTTTCGCTGCAGTTTTGTATCTGGACAGTTCATTGGCACCCGGGAGGCAGTATCTTTCCCAAATGTGGGCGGTGTCCTTACCGCTCTACCCGACCTACATCCTTCATTGTTTAGAACTTATGCATGCTGCTCTTTTGTAGCACAAACTTCATAGTTTGTGGCAGGAGAACGCTGGGTTTTCCGAAAATCCTCATCTAGCAGAACGGGCTGCAGTCAAAATTGCGTAAGTCCTATTGTTGTCAAAATCAGGATTTGCAGGATCTTAGGATTGACAAGATTAGCATCTCTTTCTGCCCAACACACATTCAACATACTACACCTACCGACCTTCTCTGTCAAGATCAAAGTCCATGTAGCATGGTCTCCTGTTAGGCTGCGTTTTGCTAATCGCGGTTCTCGGTTCGCTGTAGCATAGCCTGTTAGGCTGTGCAACCCCTGACCGACACCAACAAACAACCCCTAAATAGCCAACTACCAAAAAAATGTGCCTTTTATGAGACTTTTTTTTCAAACTTGCATTCATGTCTTATGAAAGCACAAATCCTTCATGTGAACTTTTTGAGGATTCCAATAATATCAGGACTTACGCAAAATCAGAGAATTAGGTCTATCATGACGCAATAGATGCGGTTAGGAAACCGCACCTACCAGTGGAGTGCATAAGTCCGAAATTTAATGTTTTTGACCAAAGGCTTCTCTGCTGGATGACTGGCGATGAAAAAACACGAGATATAGAGCTCGTCCGTAAGATACGCAATGACGACGAAAACGCATTTACCGAACTCTACCGGCGTTACCGCCCTAATATCTACGACTACATCGCCAGGAGAATAGACGACCCACGAGACGTTGAGGAATTGGTGCAAGATACGTTCACCAAGGCATGGGCAGAATTCCATACGCTCAACGATCCTGAAAAAGTCCTGAACTGGATGTATAGCATCGCCGCCCAACTGATTGCCGGGTGGCACCGAAAGCAGAAGTCTGTCAGTCGCAGAGGATCCAGCGTTGATGTGTATGAGGCAGAAGGCGACAGCGCAGCCTCAACAGTCGTTTATCAGACTGCAGAAGAGGCTGCCTTCATCGCAGAACGCTTCGATGCCCTTGATAAAGCGATTGCACAACTTCCTGAAAGAGACCAGCAGATGGTTCGGCTGCAATCGGATGGACACAGTTACGAAGAGATCGCTGAGATACGCGGAGACACCGTTTCCGCGGCGAAAAATAGGCTATCTCGGGCGAAGAAGAAACTCAAAGTCTGGGCCGAGGCGTGGGAAGCAGCCGACGCTGAAGGCTTAGACGTGGAGTTCTCTGAGGTACATGAGAAGAAGGGTAAATAATATTTATCCTTTGTTGTATTTAACGTTTTACTTGACTCAGATCAGAAAAGGAGATAAACTCGTGGATAATCGTCTGTATTTGCGAGGGTTTCCAACAGCCGACAGCCACCAACATAGTTTCTCCTTTTTAGATTCAGAGGGACACCGTGGATGGAGCCGCACTTATCAACGGGGCACCATCCTACCATTATTTTTGAAAAATATAAAAGGAGATTTAATGATGTTGAAAAACTTGTTGAACCGACGTGTGACACTGGGACGGCTGATAGTTGTCCTACTTTTTGCTGGTGGACTCGTCTTTGCAGGTACGTTCGATGGGTTTGTTGTGAAAACTGAAGCCGAGAAAAATAGCTGCTGTGGTGGTGATGTTACCTGTTCCGATAATGCCATTGCGCAACCGGAAGTTAAGAGTTGCTGTGGTAGTAGCAAAATCGCTGCTCTTCCAAGTAACGGCACTGATAGCAGTGTCTCTGAAGACGACGATCCGTGCGGGTGTATAACACAGACCGAATGTGGCAGCACCAGTTGTGACCCAAATAAGTGTACTGTTATGAAATGTGCTACTGGCTGTGGTGGAGATTGCGGTTGTACCGCGCAATGTAATACCACTGACTGCTCCACAGACGATGCCGTTTTTCCTTGTCCGGGGTCAGATACGAGATCACCCGAATAATTCAAACAAGGCAATAACTAAAGTTTTGCCAGCCCTTTGCGATTTCATCTATCCATAGGAGTTATGTGATGAACAATAGAATTCCACCTGTCTCTATTCAGATGCCCTATAACGGTAATGACATCACCACTTGGGCGTTACCTGAAGGGGCAATCTCCCGATTCGGACGCGGAAGAGTCATGGATATGGCGTTTTCCCCAGAGAAGGATCGGCTGATTGTCGGCACCCGCCTCGGACTTTGGTGGTATGACCTGTCGACTCTGACTCCAATTGTTTTGTGGGAAACGGAACGGGGCCTGGTTTCTGCTGTTGCGTTTTCAGATTGTGGTACATGGGTAGCAACTGCCAATTGGGATGGAGGCGTTAAAGTGTATAACGTTACGATAGGTGTCTGTGAAACGACTATTCAAAGAGAAGGAAGTCCAGAAAGGATTTCCCAACTCGTCTTTTCACCTGATGGACAGCAACTCGCTGCCTCCTATCAACGCGAACCACTCATTCACCTCTGGAATCCACAGACAGGCAAAGAGATCGCAAAATTTACAAGTGACTCCTCGCGTTATCCGAGCGGCAGATTCACTATCCCTGTTGCCTTTTCACCTGATGGTTGTCTTTTGGCACATGCAAATCGAGATGAGACGCATCAAACCTCCGATAGGATCTCACTCTGGCATGTGAATACGGGCGAATGTATTACTCATCTCAGAGGGCATACATCACACGTGTGTGCCCTCGCTTTTTCGCCAGATGGACGACACCTCGCCTCAGGTGATATAAAAGGCACTTTGCGAGAGTGGGATACCACAACCGGACAGCAAGTGAGGGTATCCTCTGAGTATGCTGGGAAACTCATGGTGATACCCAAATACACGCTATCCGGAAGACTGCGCGCTGCTGGAGTCTACAAATTCACGTTAGCCGTATGGGATGTGGATAGCAATAAAAAATTAGACACCTTTGAACATCGTGGAACCATCAAGGCCATCCACTTTTCAAACGGCACCGATCTGGCTGTGGCAAGCAGTATTGATTTCAAGGTGTGGCGTTTGGATACGACCTTTTCTGTTTCCTCCATTGTCGGCCATACCCGTATCCCTTTTTCACTGAAATTCTCACCTGATGGGCAACGACTCGTCAGTGTCGGTGAAGGGGGCATCACGGATTGGAATATTGCCTCAAAGCAACCACGACATATCCGTGGTGCAAAAGCGAACCTATGTGATGCACTTTTCACTGTAGATGGAAACCTGCACGGACTCTACAAAAAAGAAAATAACGTCACCGTCCGCAACATTGAAACGCAGCACGCGATTGCTACCATCAATCCCCCGCATGAAGTCGTCCGCGGTGGTTATCTCACGGTTCGCGGTGGTTATTTCTCGGTTACAGGTAACCTCTGGGCTTGCCCGATGAAAGACAGAAATATTTATGTATGGGATGCTACAGGAAAAGAGACAGTTCTCACAGGACATACAGATTCAATTAAATGTATCGCGTTTGCCCCCAATGAAAAGCAGGTTGCGACTGTTGCAAGGGACGCAACGGCGCGCGTCTGGGATGTTGCATCGGGTGAAGAGATTGTTTCACTGCCTTTAACGCCGCCTTTAAAGAGTGACTCACCACTTCCAATACCATCGTTAGATCCCGGACTCTATAAAGGGGATGCCGAGACAGTAAAGGCAGCATTGAAAGGTGAAAAGCTGCGTTACCCCAATAGAGAAATCCAAACAATCACATTTTCGCCTTGCGGCACGCTCGTTGCCGCCGGCATAGAAGGTGGAATTCGGTTGTGGGATTCAAAGACTTACGAAACACGTCTGCTAATACTCATGCCACGAGAGTTTCGACAACAGTTTGCGTTAGCATTTTCGCCTTGTAGTCGCTATCTGGCCTCAGGGACATGGTGGTGGTGGCCTATAAAAAAGGTTCCTATTTACGTGTGGGATATTGCCACAGGTAAAAATATTGCGACTTTCTGGGGACACCCGACCGATGTTCAGGACCTCGCCTTTTCCCCGGATGGTTCACTTTTAGCGAGTGGAAGTTTTGATGGTACTATCCTTTTATGGGATATGAAGCCTTATTTGCACCATGAAACTTCATGACGCGATTGCTGCTGGGCTCTTACATATTTCTCAAAATCGACTACGTGCGGGACTTTCTATCCTTGGCATCTTTATCGGCACTGCAAGTGTTCTGTGCATGATGGCTATCGGAGACGGCGCGAAACGACTCATTGCCAAAGACCTCGAAAAAATGGGTGGTGCTAACCAAGTTCATTTCAGAACGCGCCATTCTATTTGGAAACGCAGTCGATTCGTAAGACTTACAACCGAACGTTATACACGCTCTGATGCTCGCGCCATTGAAGCAGAATGTCCAGAGGTCCGCTTCGTTTTGCCGAAAAATAGGGGGTATCAAGGCACCATCACGAGTCGACAGGGCGGGCAAACCCGTCCTTATGTTGAAGGTGTGACAGCAGACTACGCCGCGGGAATGCATTGGGATGTGCAAGATGGACGTTTTTTTACCCGCGCGGATATTGACACCGCAGCACAGGTGTGCGTCCTCGGTGCTGAAGCGGCTATTGAGCTGTTTGGCAACATCAATGCCATCGGGCAAGAAGTGAAAATCAAAATCCGCTGGCGACAACCCTTTGTGCGGTGCCGTGTCATCGGCATCATGGCACCCAAAGGCAGAAGCCTCCGCGGTTACACTTCACTGGATGATGTTGTCTGTGTCCCACTCACAACACATCAACAACGACTCTATGGCACTCGGTATATTGAGCGGATGCACGTCTTTTTTCAAAAGGGTGCAGATGTCTATCGTGTGATTGATTCTGTCCGAAAGGTGCTTCGGAAACGACATCGAGGAACAAGCGACTTTATCTCCTATTGGATACCGAAACGGACTGTCAGAAGATTGGAGCATATCCAAAAAGTGATAAAAATTGCTTTAGGAGGCATTGCCGGTTTTTCACTCTTTGTGAGCGGGATTGGTATTATGAATATCTGCCTCGTCTCTGTAGGTGAAAAGACGCGGGAGATAGGATTACGGAAAGCCGTGGGTGCTAAACGGATTGACATCTTCTACCAATTCCTAACTGAATCCGTCTGTCTCTGCTTGTGTGGTGGTGTCCTCGGCATTGTGGGGGGATGGCTCGCTGCTCACGGAATGTCACGGCTCGCCATACGAATTCTGCCAATTGTGGAGACGTGGCCGGTTGTCTTGTCTCTCTCTTGGATGCTCACGACTCTTATTTTTTCGTTTATTATAGGAATTGGTTTCGGAGTCTATCCCGCCATGCAAGCCTCAAAGCTTTCACCCATCAACGCACTCCGATCTGAAAAATGAGGAGAAGTTCTTGAAAAGTTTCTTTTTACTTTTACTATGTTTTCTATTTTTTTACGTCCTCGCTTGGACTTTTGCAGATATGCCAAAATCCCGTCCTGATAGCCACGCCCCCATCGGCGTGATGGGAGAC
>VXZL01000265.1:0-5642 GCA_009845505.1 Candidatus Poribacteria bacterium
ACCTAAATGTACTGTTTCTCTCATGACAATTCACAAATCGAAAGGTTTGGAATTCCCTAATGTGTTTGTTTCAGGAGTATGCTCCGGGTTGTTACCTCTCTACAAGTCTAAGAAAGATTGGGATGAAGAACTTCGGTTACTATACGTGGCGATGACACGAGCGGAGAATTGGTTATGTCTTTCGTCTTACGAGCCACATGGACGGTCCGAATTTCTATCATATATCCCGTCGAGTCTGCTTAAAACTATAAAGACGCGTGACAATATCCGTATCCCACCAAAGCCAGAGAAAATGGAACGAGCAGTTACTAAAGAATCATCTGACTATATTGAACCGCTGCCTGAAAAACTACTCGGGGCTGGTATGACTGTGATTGGCATTGATCCTGGAAACGTTGGTGCTCGGGAAACAAATGTAGGTTGGTCAGTTACGCAAAAAACCTCTGATGGATATTCTGTTTTGGACTACAATACCGAGCATCCCTGCGGAAAAAAGGAAGATAAACTCAAAGAGATTGAACGTAAAATCAACTCTTTAGTAGCAAAGTTTCCGCCTGACGCGGTTGCAGTTGAGAAAATTGAAGTTGCAATAGGAGAAGTTGAAGATACAATAGAGAAAGCAAAAGCGAAGTGGTTCCATTATGTTGCAAGGTGTGTAGCAACCATAAGAAATATCGCAGATCGACATGGAATTGAATGTCGCCTCTACACAGCCCAAGATGTTAAATATGCTGCCACGGACAATAGAAGTGCTAACAAAGAACAGGTCAAGGCGGGAGTTAAAAAGCGGTGCACTTTCCGGATATCTCAGAATATTGCTAATGTAGATGACCATTCGGCTGATGCAATCGCGGCGAGTCTCTGTTACTTGAGGAGTTATCTGAATTCTGCCCGCTATGAAGGAAATAGGCAAAGACAGGAACAATATGACGCGGGTTGCGATTACTTCGACGAAAGACAGTATAAAGCATCGGTTCATAAATTTAAGGAAGCGATAAACATAGATCCTATTTATACCGACGCACACTATGGACTCGGACGAGCGTCCATTGCGCAGGGCGACTTAGAGGCGGCGGAAGATGCTGTGAAAACAGCCCTAAGACTTGCTGAAAATAATCACCCAGATTCTCAAAAACTTTTGGACGCTATACGGTGCTATCGCTTAGGTCAAAATGCCGTAAACAATAAGCAATTTAACGAAGCAATTACTAAATTCCAGGAATCTATACACCTTGAACCCTTCTTTATTAATGCCCACTACGAACTTGGTAAAGTACACTTAAGGTTGAGTAACCTACAAGAGGCTAAAGATGTAGTTGAAGAAGCCTTAAAAATCGCTGATGATTATCCATCTATCCAACGGCTTTTAGACGCTATAAAACTCTATAACGCGGGCCTCAATTTCTTAAACGATTGGCGATATAATGATGCGATTGATAAACTCAAGGAAGCTATAGACAAAGAACCTATTTTTATTCAGGCACACTACAGACTTGGACTAGCTTACTTCGGAAAAGGGGCATTAGAAGCCTCCGAGCAGTCTGCAAACAACATCTTAGAGTTTTGTACTGACCATCAATTGGCACTTGCTCTCTTGGATGATATAACGAAAAAGTATAAAACCCAAGGTCTTGATTTGATAGCATATGGCAGGTACGTCGATGCTATAGAGCCACTTCAGAACGCATGCACGCTCAATCAGAATGATCGAGAAGTATGGGCTAATCTCGGCTGTGCTTATTATTTCATAGACGAGTACGTTAATGCCGCAAGTTGCTATCGGAAGGTTACTGATCTTGATCCCAAGGATAAAAATGCATACAGCAACCTTGGTAACGCTTACTTCCGGATGGGAGCGTACGCCGATGCCATAGAGCCACTTCAGAACGCATGCGAACTCAAACCGAATTGTGGGAAATTTCACTACTATCTTGGGCGTGCCCAATTTAAATTGGACAGGTTGAGAGAGGCAAAATGGGCTGCCGAGAAAGCCTTAGAGATTGATCAAGGACATCATCCCACCGCTGAACTCTTGAAAAGAATAGAGAAAAGAAGCCATGAGATTATTAGGAGGGACAATCCTGATATGATCCTGATTTCCGCAGGTGAGTTCCAAATGGGGTGTGGCGATAGAGATGCTCCATCCAACGAAAAACCCATACATACTGTTTATCTTGACGATTTTTATATAGACAAGTACCCTGTAACCAATGCACAATATAAGAGGTTTATTGATGCTAACCCACAGTGGCGTAAGGATCGCATTCCCAGAAAGTACCACAATCGTGGTTACCTGAAATACTGGAGAGAAAATAATTACCCAAGTGGTAAAACTAATCACCCTATTGTTCATGTAAGTTGGTATGCAGCGATGGCATATGCACAGTGGGTTGGCAAGCGCTTACCCACAGAAGCAGAATGGGAGAAAGCGGCGCGCGGTGGTTTGGTTAGTCAAAGATATCCATGGGGCGATTTGATTGATTCCAGCAAGGCGAACTACAATAGAAATGTTAGAAGAACAACTCCTGTAGGCGATTATCCGGCTAACAATTATGGACTCTACGATATGGCAGGTAACGTGTGGGAGTGGTGTCTTGATAGATATAATGAGGATTTCTATGTGAAATCTCCTTGCCACAATCCTGTTGCCGGTGGAACTTTAAGATATACTATAGATCTTTTCAGAAATGTTAAAAGTTCCCGTGTACTACGCGGTGGTTCTTGGTCCGTTGAGCATCAGGATGTACGAAGCACTGCTCGTACATGGAAGTCACCTGATAATCCATGTCCCGACCTCGGTTTTCGTTGTGTGATGTCTGTAATCCCTTAAAACTTCATTACTTTATTGATTCAAAAGAGTAAAACGGGTTTGAAAGAACAGAGGATCCTACAATTCACTACAACGAGGAAATTGGAAAAAACATACTCTCTACCAAAGACGAACAAATGTACAATAATCACAATTACGATCTCATCGTTATCGGCGGCGGACCCGCTGGCAGCACCGTCGCGACACTTGTCGCTGAACAAGGGCATCACGTCCTACTCCTTGAACGCGAAGCCGAACCGAAATTCAAGATCGGGGAGTCGCTGATTCCCGCGACCTACTGGACTTTCAAACGACTCGGTATCCTCGAAAAACTGCGGACAAGCCACTTTCCGCAGAAATACAGCGTCCAATTCTATTCATGTACCGGCAAAGCCGCCAGTCCGTTCTACTTCTTTCAGACCAACCCACATGAGAGTGCCGTCACGTGGCAGGTATTGCGGAGCGAGTTCGATGAGATGCTCTTGGAGAACGCGAAAGAGAAAGGTGTAGAGATCCAACGCGGAGTCAGCGTACGAGAGGTACTATTTGACGGAGACACAGCCACCGGCGTTGTCGTCCAAGGCGCGAACAGCACCCATGAAACCCTCAACGCAACCGTCATCGTCGATTCCACGGGGCAGCGGTCGCTGATCGGACGGCAGCTGAACCTGAATACAGTGGAACCGAACCTCAAAATGGCATCCCTCTTTACACACTACGAAGGCGGGTATAGAGACGAAGGCATCGACGAAGGCGCGACGCTCATCCTACACACGGAGGAGAAAGACTCGTGGTTCTGGTCGATCCCGTTGCCTTATAATCGCACAAGCATCGGTGTTGTCGGTGAACTCGATTACCTCCTCCAGAGCCGAAGAAATGCCAACGGTAGACTTGATACGCAGCAGATTTTCACAGAAGAACTTGAGAAATGTCCTGCATTGAAGAGCCGACTTGAAGGGGCAAAGCAGCTTTTTCCGATCCAAACCACTAAAGATTTTTCCTACCGTGCCAGCCGTATCGCAGGCAATAATTGGGTATTAGTGGGTGATGCATTTGGATTCTTGGATCCGGTCTACTCAACGGGTCTGTTTCTGGCACTCAAGTCCGGTGAGATGGCAGCGGATGCTATCATTGAAGCCTTTGAGAAAGATAATTTTTCCGAGGAACAACTCAGGAGTTTTGGACCGACGTTTGTAGATGGGATGGAGGCATTTCGGAAACTCGTCTACGCTTTTTACACAAAAGAATTTAGTTTTGCGCGGTTCCTGTCCCAATACCCAGAGCATCAGGGAGGCATCGTCGATATTTTGAGTGGCGATGTGTTTAGAAAAGATGTAACCCACATCTTTCCTGCGATGGCAGAGATGTGTCCATTGCCGCCTGAAGTACCGCTCGATTAATCAGAATACGCGTCATATCCATGACCCAAGTTGCCAGTTTGTAGCACAAACTTTAGTTTGTGCAGCTGCATCCGCAAACTGAAGTTTGCGATACGATGTTTCACGAATAATCAACATTTCCTGATTACAAACAATATCTATCTGTCTAAATTTTTGCAGATAGCAATTTGGGTTATCCATAGGAGAAACACATGAAATCAGTGCTGTTCTATCTATCAATTATCTGTGTTATTTTTGCTTTCGGATGCGATAATGCCTCAAAACAAGATACCACCCAGAGTCAGAAAACCGATACAGCTGAATTAGTGAACGACAGTTCCTCAAAACGCCGCTACATCAGTGTCGGCACGGCGCCAGCAGGTGGCGCGTTTTTCGTCGTCGGTTCTGCAATTGCTGAGGTCGTCGCTGGTAACGCACCAGACACAGGTTGGGAAGTCACTGCCGAAGCCACCAAAGGCACGCAAGAGAACATCCGCCGCATCGTGAGCGGTGAATTAGAATTCGCACTCGCCAACGCTGCAATCTCCTATTTTGCGGTGCGCGGTGAAGGGGCGTGGGAAACCGAACACGCCATCCGTAGCGTTATGACACTTGCTCCCAATGTCGGTTTGTTCCTTACACCACAATCTTCCGATATCCGTAAAATTCAGGACTTCGCCGGAAAACGGATCGTTGTTGGACCCGCAGGCGCAGGTTTTGAGTATTTCCTCAGACCAATATTAGAGGCACACGGTGTCACGTACGATGATTTCACACCCATCAACAGCACTTACATCGGCGCGGTGGATCTGTTAGCGGACGGATCGGCTGCCGCTGCGTTCATCGGTGGTGCTGTCCCGACACCCGCTGCCACACAAGCCAGTACATCTCAAAACATCTTCTTCATTCCGTTTGAAGAAACAGCGAAACAGTCGCTCTTTGCGGATTATCCGTTCTTTAATGCCATAACCATCCCCGCGAATACCTACAAAGGTCAGACAGAACCGTTTGCAAGTATGAATGTCGGGGCAATGCACCTCATCACTGCCGAGGGCGCCGATGAAAACATGGTCTATGCGTTCACGAAGACCTTGTATACACACCGTGCAGAAGTCGTCAAACGGCACGGTGCTGGAAAAGCCATCAATCCGAAAAATGTCGTTAAAGACACAGGAACCGCTTTCCATCTGGGTGCTATTCGTTTCTATCAAGAAATCGGTATCTGGCAAGAATAAACTCCTACCTTCTATTTTTCATAACTCTCCACAAAGTTATGCACCCTTTTTGCGCCTACATCGCGTCATCTATAATCAAGGAACAAAATTTTCACTATCCCTTTTAGGCTTAAAGTCTCTGTTTAAGTAACATAGACAATCGGTTATCCGACTATGCGATATTGGAAAACGTGCAACTTTTTCACAACTGGTTTGTAGTAATAATACGCGCAAAGAGGA
>VXZL01000265.1:5652-8961 GCA_009845505.1 Candidatus Poribacteria bacterium
GAACCGAGAATAAGGTTTTCTCAGTCAATAACACATTTGCCTGAAATGATATTATTCTCGGTTGACTTCGGTCTGTGGGAAACCGTTTTCTTTCAGACCGAAGTCTCATTCGCTTTTCAACAATATGAAGAATTTGGAGGGTCAAGATGAATTCAGAACAGAGCAGAATAGATTCTCAATATCCATCCGTTAACCTGTCCCCAGGACAACATTTGCACGGCTTTGACGTAAAAGCCGTCACACCCATTGGTGAGTTGCGGGCGGTGGCAATAGAAGTCGCACATCCTCACAGCGGTGCACGGCTCCTGCATCTCTATACAGACGATCCCAAAAACTGGTTCTCAATCAGTCCGATAACGCCAAACCCTAATGATGATACAGGATTAACACATATCCTTGAACACGCCGTAACAGCAGGATCTCGCAACTATCCGGTGAAGGAAGTATTTTTTGAAATGATGAAGAATACTCTCGCCACCTATGCCGATGCGAATGCCTGGAACTATACTGATCACGCTTTTTACTTTGGTTCAAGCAATGTCAAGAAGGATCTGTTCAATCTCGCATCGGTCCACTTTGATTCTGTGTTCCATCCACTGCTGACAGAGGAAACTTTCAAGCGTGAAGGTCACCATCTTGAGCCTGCAGATCCCGATCAACCTACGGGAGATTTAAAGATAAATGGAATCGTCTACAATGAAGTGAAAAGTGCTGGTCCAGAAGATTATTTGGATATGGTTATCCGTAGGGGGCTTCTGCCTGATACCTGTTATGCCTACAATGGTGGCGGGGATCCGCAAGCCATACCCGATCTAACCTACGAACAACTCAAAACCTACTACCAAACCCATTATGATCCGAGTAACTGTTATTTCTTCTGCTACGGTAATATTCTAACAAGCGAGTACCTTGTATTTTTTGCCGATAAACTCGCAGCACTGCCGAGAACTGAAATAAAAGATGGCCTGCACCCGCTCCGACCCGCAGTCACACACCCACCGAAGTGGGAGTCGCCGCGGACTGTGAATGATGTCTATCCCATTGGACCCGATGAACCACTCACTGAAAAGACGTATCTGATGCTCAATTGGCGGATCGGAGAGGCGACGGATCCTGAAGATGTCGCTTTGTGTCGAATTTTGAGCCTGATTCTGCTCGGAAATGAAGCGGCACCCCTCCGAAAGGCGATTGTTGATTCTGGACTCGGCACTGATATATATGATAATTATGGGATGCCCGCCGGAGCCTCGGTTCTGGGTCCACATCATACTTTCCACATCGGCTTGACCGGCAGTGAGGCAAATCGCGTTGGTGCTTTCACGGAATTGGTTATCAACACATTAAGACAAATAGCAGACGCTGAAATTGAGAAAGAAAAAGTGGAAGCTGCGTTCCAACAAATCACTTACGACTATCAGGAAGTTACGCCGAATTTCCTGTTTCAGATGATGGAGCGGGTCGTAAATACTTGGATATATGAGAAGGAACCGACCCTCTTCTTAAAGATGAGAGCCGTCCTATCTACTGTCCGTCAACGATGGGAGCAAAATCCTCGTCTCTTCAATGAACTGATTCGTCAGAAATTCCTTGACAACCCACATCGGTTGGCGGTTGTTTACGCACCTGATCCAGAGATGCAGGCGCGTCTGGATGCGAAGGGCGAGACACGCTTGAAAGCGATCCGCGCACAACTCACCGATGAACAGATGAGACAGATTGCTGCTGATGCCGCTGAACTTGAACGTCTCAGCGGCGAACCGAACGCACCTGAGGATTTGGCGAAGTTACCGCAACTGCACGTCTCTGATTTGCCCGAAAAATCGCTGCATATTCCTACGGCCGTTGAAACAGTTAGCGGACGGCCCCTACTCCGAAATGATGTTTTTTCCAACGGTGTGAACTATCTAACACTCAGTTTTGACTTACAAGGGTTACCACAACACCTTTGGCAATACCTACCCAGGTACACGGATACCATCACCAAACTCGGTGCCGGTAAGATGGATTACGAGCAGATGGCGCGCCGTACCGCAGCGGCTACCGGCGGATTAGACTGTTCTCCGAACTTTGGCACCCACACCCTTAACCCTAATCAACCTGTCCGGAATATGCAGTTTCGACTCAAGGTACTTGACGATAAAATAGATGATGCTTTGGATGTCTTGCATGATTTGATTTTTACTGTGAATCCACGGGATACTGAACGACTTCGCGATGTGCTTAACCAATCGGTGGCGGAATATCGGACGTATGTCCACGGCTATCAGGGTTTATATATTGCAAATCATCGTGCTGTCCGCGGACTTTCGCCGCACGGGTATCTATCGGAAATTGTCTACGGGTCAACACAGTTTCGCACGAGTGAGATGTTACGCAAATCTTTTGATGAATCTCATGCGGAGCTCAGCGATAGCATTGAGCAAATCCGAGATTTCTTATTGGTGCGCGATCGCGTGAGTGCCAGCTTTACCGGTTCTGATGCAGCTTTTGAGACGTGCCACGGAAAGTTTGACGGATGGATTGATAGTATGCTTGATGAACCGATAAACCCAGAACCCATAGGCTTTAAACCGTTTGATGTATATCCGCGCGAGGGGTTGGCAGCTCCCATTCAGATAGCGAACTGTGCACACATAATACCGGCGCCGCACTATTCACATCCGGATTCTGCTCTGTTGACGGTTGGCGCACGTATCTTGGCTACTGATTACATTACGACCGAAATTCGGCTTAAAGGCAATGCTTACATGGGAGTTTTTGAGTATAACCCATTTGATGCCGTGATCTATCAAGGCTCACATTTTGATCCACATGTCGCGCGTACGCTCAATGTTTTTGACCAGACTGTTGATTGTGTCAAACAGGTGGAGTGGACACAGAGAGACGTTGATCGAGCAATTATCGGAGCAGCGTCAGACTACCAGAAGGCAATCCGGCCCAGTCAAGCCGCAACCGATGCACTCACGCGTTATCTTACCGGACAAACGCGAGAGATGTTTGAAGAGAGGTATGACCAACTTCGACGCGCAACTCCTGAGTCAGTAAAACGCGCCCTCCTCCAGGTTCTTGAGGAAAATCGGGATAAAGCCTCGATCTGTGTTGTTGCGAGTCGTGAGAAGTTAGAAGCCGAAAACCAGAAGATGGCTCAGCCCCTTCACATCGAGGATATTTTCAAGTAGAATTGTTCAGTCTGAGGGAATACAAGCAGATACATAATCCTTGTCTTTGTTAAGATTATTTAACGAAAGTTAAAAAACACTTGACTTTAACGCGCTTTTTGGGTATAATAAATTGTAGGTAATACTTAAT
>VXZL01000240.1:0-5941 GCA_009845505.1 Candidatus Poribacteria bacterium
GCTTGAAGTTGCTGTTCCATCTCTCTGCGAAATACATCAGCGGCATTTCCAAGAATCTTTCCCTCTACATGAAGAATAGAGATATTTTTTTCTGCAATCGTTGTGTCAAAATTCATAGGGTTTTCCTTAGTTTTCTTATTTGAGGTATTGTACTTTTAAAAGCATTGCCTTCGTCCTATTACGCGAAATTTGCACGCCTCACACTTTCACACGGCGCATTACAATATAACTTCGATTGAACTTTGCGTTTGTAAGGACAGTTTCAACCGCTCCACCGAGCGTATTTAGACGCATTGCGCTTTTGTCAATTTCAGTTTTGATTGTCTCCACGCCAGACTTATAGGCTATCCACTTTCCATTTTGTTTCAGCAACGGTAAGCAAAAATCGGCTGAATCCGCGAGGGTAGCAACGTAACGAGTGAAAACCCAATCGTATGCCCCAATGTGTGCAGGCTGTTGGGCACAAACCTCGGCACGTTCGGCAAGTATGGCGACGTTCTCTGCTTGATGCAACCGCAATTGGGAAACGATAAATTTTAGAAAACTCGCCTTCTTTTCTGAGGCTTCAATAAGTGCTAACCGGACCTCCGGGACATAGATTTTTAGAACAACGCCTGGAAATCCGGCACCCGTTCCCACATCAATAACAGAATCTCCATCTCTGAGTGTGATATATTCCAAGACACTTAGCGAGTCGAGAAAGTGTTTATGAATAATTTCGTCATCATCCGTAATCGCCGTCAGATTTATACGGGCATTCCACCGAAGTAATTCATCGCGATACTGCGTAAATTGTGCGACCTGACGCGTTGTCAGCGGAAATCCGTAGCGATTAAACTTCTGTTTTAAGTGCTGTTTGTAATTTATCAATTGCTTTATCGCTATTGGCTATTGGCTTTTAGCAATTAGCAAAGACGCGCAGCGTGACCGAACGTCCTCTTTGCTGTTTGCTATTCGCGGTTCGCTACGTTGCGTTGTGTTGATGAAGGATAACCATCAATATTGAAACATCCGCAGGCGAAACACCGGGCAACCGCGAGGCTTGTCCAATAGAAGCAGGTCGAATTTTCATCAGTTTTTCACGTGCTTCCGCCTTTAATCCGGGAACCTCATCATAGTCAAATGTATCGGGTATCCGGAAGTTTTCCATCTTTTTGAATTGGTGAATTTGTCGCTGCTGTCGCTGAATGTAGCCATCGTATTTAATTTGAATCTCCACCTGCTCCTTCACGGCTTCCGACAAAATCTCAGGCGATGGTATAATTTGACTTATATCTTCGTAATGAAGTTGAGGTCGTCTCAACAGTTCCGCCAAAGATGTGGGTTGCTTTAATTCACCAGTTTTGACTATAGTTGCCCAACTGTCAGCAGGCACCACCTGTCCTTCTCCAATAAGAGGCGGTTCCGCTGGTTTGAGAACAGTTTCGTGCAAGCGTTTTAATTCTGTTTGAATATTTTCGGCTTTCTTTTGAAATTGACGGTATCTGTTGTCATCAACAAGCCCAATTCGTTTACCAATTTCAGTGAGTCTTAGATCGGCGTTGTCTTCCCGCAAGGTCAGTCTGTACTCGGCGCGCGACGTGAACATGCGGTAAGGTTCACGAATATCCAAGGTAACAAGATCGTCAATAAGTACAGCTACATAGGCTTGGGCTCTGTCAAGGATAAGAGGTTTTTCACCTTTGACTTTTAGTGCTGCGTTGATTCCTGCCATAAGTCCTTGTGCGGCGGCTTCCTCGTACCCCGTGGTGCCATTGAGTTGTCCTGCGAAATAGAGTCGAGGTACGCGTTTCGTCTCAAGCGTTGGCTGCAGTTGGGTCGCCGGAGCAAAGTCGTACTCCACGGCGTATCCGAAGCGCATAATTTCGGCGTTCTCTAACCCCTTGATGCTATGCACCATCTCGACCTGCACATCTTCTGGTAGACTTGCAGAAATCCCGTTCAGATAAATCTCATCCGTATCCCTCCCCTCCGGTTCAACGAAAACTTGGTGTCCAGTTTTTTCGGCGAATCGGACTACCTTATCTTCAATTGACGGACAATAGCGGGGACCGATACCAACGATGCGACCGCTGTACATCGCAGACCGATGGAGATTTTCACGAATGATAGCGTGCGTATTCTCGTTTGTGTAAGTCAGATAACAGGGCAGCTGCGACTGGGTAATGCGTTCAGTTGTGAAAGAGAAGGGGAGTGGATCTTCATCGCCGGGTTGGATTTCCATTTGGCTGAAGTCAATTGTATGGGCATTGACGCGCGGGGGTGTCCCCGTTTTGAGCCTGCCAATCTCAAAACCGAGGTTCAAAAAACTTTCCGAGAGTTTCTCAGCAGAGGACTCACCAGCTCTACCGGCACTATAGGAAACATCACCAATATGAATTATGCCTTTCAGGAAAGTCCCGGTTGTGAGAATTACAGTTTCGCCCAAATAAGCAGTCCGTGTCTGACTTAAAATGCCAATACACTTCCCATTTTCAATAAGGAGTTCTTCAACCAATACCTGTTTGATATCAAGTCGTTCTTGTGCCTCCAAGACGCGCTTCATTTCATCTTGGTACGCCTTCTTATCTGCTTGTGCTCGACTCGACCTAACAGCCGGTCCCTTTTTGGTATTGAGACGGCGGAATTGAATGCCGGTTTTGTCAATATTTTTTGCCATCTCGCCGCCGAGCGCGTCTATCTCTTTAACAAGATGCCCCTTAGCAAGCCCACCGATGGCGGGATTACAAGACATTTTCGCAATTGTATCAAGATTGATAGTAACGATGAGTGTTTCACAACCCATCCGCGCAGCAGCAAGTGCAGCCTCACAACCGGCATGCCCTGCTCCGACTACAATAACATCATAATGCTTTTGATAAGTGTTCATATCTTTTCGTGGTTACCGGGCCGGGGTAAAATGTTCATTTATTTTTCTGGTTTACCATAATTAGAGTCCATCATAAATGATACTGATAACAAGCGTGGCAACGACTTCAAGGCTTTTTGCACTACATTTGTCCACTGTGTCTTCAACGGTATGCCAATATGGGTAGGTGAAATCAATGATATTCACCATTGGAATCCCCACTTTGATGAGTGGAACGTGATCGTCCAAAATCGCTGCCCCTAAGCGTTGCTGGAAAGGTGCTAAACCAAGGGTTGATGCTCGATCCCAGATTGCTTGGGTGAACTCACGATTTGCTTCCCAAGAGTAACGCTCTATTGGAAGACTCAAATCCTTGTCTCCCACCATATCCAATAGTATACCGTAATCAGGTCTCCATTTTCCAAGATTTTGTGCGAAAAAGCGAGAACCGATGAACATGTCGTCAACGGATCTACCGTAATCTTCACCATCGAAAAGCACAATAACAATTCGACGCGGTGGTGGATGTAGACTGAGAACTCTCGCGATCTCAAGAAGTACCGCAACCCCAGAGGCTCCATCGTTAGCACCGAGAATCGGCTTATGTTGATTTTCTGGGTTTGGATCTCGGTCAGCGATGGGACGTGTGTCCCAATGTGCAGCGAGTAGAAGCGTCTCTCCAATCGGTTCTACCCCAGTAACAGACGGGATGGCTTCGGCTTTCGGTCCAAACTCCGCTAAGATATTATTGAGTCGGAGCGTTACACCATCTACCTCGTATTGACATGGCTGAAGTTCTACGTTATTCGCATATTTTTGAAGTTCAGCGAACAAATAACTTTGCGTTTGACGGTGTGCTATTGAACCCGGCGGTCGCGGTCCAAATTCGCACTGTTTCTCTAATATTGCGAAAGCCCGTTGTGCATCAAAGATAGCTATCGGCTGTCGGTTATCAGTTACCGGCAACTCCTTTGGAGCAGCCTGTGTGTTGTTTTCTATCAGAACGTCTTCTTTACTGACCGCTGACTGCTGACTGCTGACTGCTATCAAGAGTGCTACAAATACGAACAATTGTTTTCTCATCTAAGCTCTCCGCCTGCCTTCGAGTGCCTTCGCGAGGGTTACCTCGTCAATATATTCCAAATCACCACCAACAGGAATACCATAGGCAATACGAGTGACATCGACTTTAAACATCTCTAAGTGCTGCGTAAGATAGAGTGCCGTTGCCTGTCCTTCGGTGGTCCAATTTGTGGCGAGTATTACCTCCTGAACAGGTTTTGCCCCAGCAGCAGGTTGCTTAATGCGTTGAAAGAGTTTATTTATTCCGAGTTCATCGGGTCCAGTCCCATCCAATGGTGATAAAACACCACCTAAGACATGATAAAGCCCCTTATAACCATTAGTTCGCTCAATTGCCCACAGGTCATCAGACTCTTCAACAACGCAGATGACTTGTTGATCGCGGCGTGGATTTGTACAGATGTAGCACGGATCGGTATCAGTAATAGCACCACAGATGTCACAGTAACATAACAGTTTCTTTACTTGTGCGATAGCTTCTGCGATTTGAGCAGTCTCGGTATCAGGTAGCTTCAGCATAAAGAACGCTAAGCGCTGTGCTGTTTTCTGTCCAATCGTAGGGAGTTTCTGGAGCTCTGAGATAAGTTTCGCCAGCGGTTTAGGATATTCTTGCATGAATTCTTGATTATCGGTTGTCAGCCATCAGCGGTTAACTATCAATCCTGCGCATAGATTGTGAAGATTTTTCGGTACAGACAACGCGCTTTTGCTAATAATCAGTTGATAACAATTCTGGTTAGGGTAGCCCTGGAATTTTAAGTCCACCGGTCAATTTGCTCATTTCTGAGGACATCAATTCTTGTGATTGTTGCAGTGCTTCGTTGATAGCAGCAACAACCAAGTCTTCAAGCATTTCAGTATCGTCCGGATCAACAACTTCCGGTGTAATATGGAGTGAAACAATTTCCTGTTGTCCATTGACAACAGCAGTTACCATACCGCCGCCGACGGTTGCTTCGACGGTTCGGTTTGCAAGTTCTTCTCGGATTTCCAGCATCCGTTTCTGCATCTGCTGTGCCTGTTTCATCAGGTCATTCATCTTCATAATTTTTTTATCCTGCCTCTAAACAATTTTATAATCGTATACGCATAAGTGATTGACTTGTTACAAAAATGCTGAGTACAATAGAAATTTCCTTATAAGAATACGTCTTTCCCATTAGGAAAGACGCGATTATTGGGTTTCCAAAACCGTAGCCTCAAAGAGCGTAAGTGCTGTTTTGAGTTGTGGGTCGTCCTCAGCTTCAACCCTTCGCATGAGTGGAGTTTTCTGATTCGTCTCTTCGGGCGTGTTCTCAGATTTTGCTGGTTCAGATGGAACAGTATCTAAAACAACCCACTCAATTTTTACAGGTTCGCCGACAGCGTGCGTGAGTGCCTCAGTTATAATTTTTTTGTCGTCTTCCATAATTATGGGGAGAGATGAAGGCAAACACGCGATTTCAACCACGTCTGTAGCGTTCACAGATAGGACGGATTCCGCCAATAAGCCACGACTGATCCGCATTGGAAGGTTGGATCTGATCTCCTCCCAAAACGAAGGCAGTTCTGTCAGTGAACAGACATCAGAAGAGGTTGACCTATTTGGTGTCGGTGCAGGGGAAGTTGAGGCTTGTTTGTCGTACTGTTTACCTGTCGCTTCCTTTGCCAAATCAGATGGGTTTGGGGAAGAAGTCTCTTGCCTTGTAGGGAAAGGAAGTTGGTTGGATGTAGCTCGTGTACTCGTTGGATTTTCGCTCGAAAATAGAGATTGCTGGGGCGGCATTTTCTGTATTTCTGAAATCCCGGCCTCATCGAATTTCCGCTCTAATGTCGATAGTTTACTAACAATATCTTCAAGATGTACACCTTCTTCAAGCGAATTAAGTTGAATAAACGCAGCCTCTAATTGCAGTTGGGGGTACCCGTACTGCTTGATATCGCGACTGGTGTGCATCAAAATTCTAATAATTCGCGATAGTCGATTGACTGACATCTGTTCAGCCTGCTGTTTGAGTTCAGGGAGATCCG
>VXZL01000240.1:5951-8955 GCA_009845505.1 Candidatus Poribacteria bacterium
GGCTATCATCAATCGCCAAGAGTCGAAGATCCCGAAAATGGCTGATGAGATGATCAAGACATTTCGATAAATCGGTGCCTTGCTTCGTTAGGTTGTTCAGCGTCTTCAATCCTTTTGCGAGGTGTCTTTCTATAATTGCTGCGGCAAGATCGCGAAGGAGAGAGCTGGATCCGAGTCCAATGGTTTGTTCAACAGCCTCGATCGTCAAATCCTTTCCAGTCGAAGCGATGAGGCGTTCTAATAGGTTTTCAGCGTCTCGCAGACATCCTTCAGATTGTCGGGTGATGAGTGCAAGGACATCGGCATCCGCCGAGACCTCTTCCGCATTAGCAATCAACTGCAGACGTTCAATGATTTTTTCGTCTTCTAAGTGCCGGAAATCAAAATCTTGGCAGCGCGAACTGATTGTCTTGGGAATTTTGGCATGTTCAGTGGTCGCCATGATGAAGATGACATGTGGTGGTGGTTCCTCAAGCGTTTTAAGCAAGGCATTAAATGCTTCCGGCGAGAGCATGTGCGCTTCATCTATGATATAGATTTTATAGGTGCAAGTAGCAGGGGAGAGTTTAACGTTTTCGCGAAGGTCTCGAATGGTATCAATGCCGCGATTAGAGGCAGCATCCATCTCGAATACGTCAAGGGATCTACTATGCGAGATGTCATTGCAAAATTCACATTGGTTGCAAGGTTCAGCGGTGGTGGTGGAGTCAAATTCCGTTTCTTGCAGACGGTTAGGACAGTTGACGGCTTTGGCAAAAATACGAGCAACCGTTATCTTTCCTGTGCCGCGCGGACCCCAGAAAAGATAGGCATGTCCGACGCGCTCGGACAAAATCTGGTTTTTCAGCGTCTTTGTAACGTGCTCCTGTCCAACAACATCACTGAAGTTTTGGGGACGCCATTTTTGGGCGAGTACCTCGTAAGCCATTTTTTTACTTATTAAATCGGGTCACCGCTCCACAATGTAAAGCTAAGACAAATTGTTCACTACTCACTCACAATTTTGTTTTACAAATCAGAATCAACGGTATGAGGTCTCCCGTGTGGGCTTCAAATCAACGGTATTCATGCCTTAGGGCATGAATCTGGGTTTTTGGTTAAGTCCAGCCGCCCCTGGATCCTGAAAAGTTTTTATCGCAGAAAAAAATGACTATGCACCCAGAGTTGACAAGCTTCTCCGAGCGTTTCCCATGTCGTTAGCTCAGGTCAGGCACCCTTGCGTCACACGAGCCACTTATCTACCGCTGCTTCCTTCCGGACCTGACGGGGTTCAACAAGCACTCGTTGCTCAAGACCCAACCCTCAACACCACGTGCGTGGGACAGGCCCCACAGAAACAGGCCGCATACCGGGGGTTCAGTTCTGCTTTAGCGGATTGCAGATACAGGGCACCGCTACCTCCCCACCTAGCATAGCCAAGACATTTTTAACGATTAAATCTGAGCTGAAAGCCAAAGCCATCCCATAGCGAACAGCATATCGGGCGAAGTCCGTTTGCTTCGCCTTGTCCTACAAGCCGCTATAGACTTGTGCAGCATGCCGATTCTCAATCGTTAAGAAACCTTTGATAACCTATAACAAGTTTCTGATTAATTTCTCATCGCGATGAACGATGTGTATCGCACTGAGATTTAATACTGAAAAAAATTGTACAGGACTTACGCAAGATTGCGGAATTCCACTATTTATCACACGCTCGTGCGGTTAGGAAACCGCACCTACCAGGGAATTGCATAAGTCCTATTGTAAAAAGAAAGTGGCGGAGAGAGTGGGATTCGAACCCACGGTACTGCAAAACAGCACACATGATTTCCAGTCATGCCAGTTCAACCAACTCCTGCATCTCTCCGTATTTTGGTATAGCAAGTTCTGGCTTGCCAGTTCCGCCAAAATGTTGATGTCATCTCACGAGGCATGTAAACCTCGCGTTACGCAACATCAGATGCGCAGTGACAAAGACCTATCTCAATTTAATCCGAGATCAAAAAATGTAAACAAAGACAAATTGTGCTTTAATGGCACAATTTCGTATGGAGCAGACGGGATTTGAACCCGTGACCTCATCCGTGCGAGGGATGCACTCTCCCAACTGAGCTACTGCCCCAGAATTGCAAGACTTCAGCATCTTACAACAATTAAATTTCTTGAATGCTATCATTCAACTCACAAATACAAAAAAACGGAGAGAGTGGGATTCGAACCCACGGTGACTTGCGCCACAACAGTTTTCGAGACTGTCCAGTTCAACCACTCCTGCATCTCTCCTTAGTGGCTATCGGTTGTCAGTTATTGGTTGCTGATAGCCATCTTCAGATTTCCTCTTCCGACGGCGTTGCTGAAAAAAAGATTTCAGAAGGGCACTACTCTCTTCTGCCAAGACACCACTCACCAATTCAACGCGATGATTCAAGCGTTCATCTTGTAGAATGTTGTAGAGTGTTCCAGCTGCCCCGGATTTCGGGTCTGTCGTGGCATAAACGACCCTTGGAATGCGTGCTAACACGATTGCGCCGGCACACATTGAGCAGGGCTCTAATGTCACATACAAAGTTGTGTCAACAAATCGCCAGTTCCCGATTTCTTTGGCTGCTGCCTGTATCGCGAGTATTTCTGCGTGAGCAATGGGGTTACCGTGCTGTTCACGCAGGTTATGCGCTTCAGCAATCACAGTATCTTCTTTAATCAGCATTGCGGCGACTGGCACTTCGCCTTTTTCTCCCGCCTGCCGTGCTAATTCGATTGCCTGTCCCATCCAGAAAAGATCACGATTCAAATTGTGAGTGATTCGCGAGCAATTTGTCTTTGCTTTATACTTTCTGCCCGACATAAACTTTGAAAGCGCCTGAGAGGACTCGAACCCCCGACCTGCTGATCCGTAGTCAGCTGCTCTAATCCGCTGAGCTACAGGCGCGTATTTTAAGAGTTTTCAGTGAAATGAATACCTATTAGAACGGAGAGGGTGGGATTCGAACCCACGATGGCTTGCGCCATAACTGCTTAGCAG
>VXZL01000681.1 GCA_009845505.1 Candidatus Poribacteria bacterium
CAATTAGAATTGGTATTATACACTTTTATAATATCATCAATGGAAGTCTCAGCGTTGTATTGACGTATCCGTTTGATGTTGGCGAAATCCTTCTCAATCGGATTTAGATCCGGAGAATAGGGCGGTAAAAATAACAAACTCGCACCTGAAGCCCGGATCAATGCCGCCGTTTCTGAACCTTTGTGAAACGACGCATTATCCATAATCACAACGTGGCTATCATCAAGCAATGGACACAGCATCTCCGAAAGCCACGTGTTGAAGGCAAGCGCATCACAACACCCCTCGAAAAGCACAGGGGCCCTGAAATGGATGAATAACTCATAAGACTTAGAGGATACCAGCAATCTTAGAATATGTCAAATTATTTCAGGACTTTACTATAAAACTAAAACGCTCTGACGCCACCACGGTTTTTTGCCTTGATACGATGAAAGGAGTTTTGAAATCTCTCTCGCCCTTTTGTTCAAACGCAACACCGCCTCACATGCCTCAATAACCTTCTCTTTGGCAGACTCGTCTTGGTTCGTCTCATAGAGATGGTGATAACTCTGGGCAACAGCTGTGTAATATGCTTCAAGGTCTACGCCTTCCGGTACATCATCAGGAAGCTGCGATAGCACTTCGACTGCTGCCTCCCACGCTTCTATCTCGGCATGACAGATAACTTGTCGGTAGCACAACTGCTGTTGTGATGGATCGAGCCAGAGTGCCTGTTCATAACACAGTATCGCCTCTCTATAATCCGAATTGTCGACGTGCAACTCGGCAAGTGCGGTATAAAAGGCGTACAACCCGCTCTCTGCTATCGTGTAAAGCGACATACCAGTGCTAACAAGCCATTCTCGTTCCAACAGGAAATCAATCGCTGAATTTCGTTCTTCTTCGGTAATCTGGATGTCGGTGAGGAGATGTTTGGCGATAGCGGCGTTCGGAAAGATTTTGGTGCGGCTTTTTAATAGCGGGTAGGCTTGAACGGGTTTGTCCATAGATATGAGTTTAATCCCCGTAGCGATTCGGAAGAGAGATACAATCTGATCGCTGTTCTTGCGGGTCATCTCATCCGCAATTAGTTCCCGATTCTCTGAAAAGTGCAGATTGAGTGCCTCAATCGCGTCTCGGATATCTGTGTCGCTTGGGGAAAGTTGATGTGCTTTTGCTAAAAACCGCTGCGCCGTGAAGAGTTCCCGCCACGTCCGATAGATAGTGCCAAGTCTAAAGTTAGCCAGCGCGAGTGTGGATGTTTCGTCGGTTGTGTTAAGGATGCTATCGTAAGCCTGAACGGCTTCGTTTAAGTTCCCTTCGGTTTCTAAAGCTTGTGCATGGGTGATTGAATTTGACATGAGATATATCCGTCCAAAAATTGGAAGTGAACATCCAGCCTACGGGGCCCCCTCCGAAACCCAATCCTCCGTCGCTGCTTCAAATTCCTGCGATAACTCATCAGAAACAGTCTGCTCTAAGAGTTGAATTATGTCCTCACGGAACTTAATCCAATCGTCCCCACGACGCGTAAACCGATGCCTATCTTCAATTTCAACAAACATCGTGTCGTTGGGGGTAGACATGGACTCAAAATAACGCCTAACGTTCATAATTGTTCTGTTCCTTTCTTATTTTTTTACATCCACTCGTGCAGCTCCCAACCAGAGTCAAGTGCTTTCTGGCGGAGTGCTTTTCCTGGGTTTACAACGACAGGATTCCCGACACATTCCAGCATCGGCAAATCCGATTGGCTGTCGCCGTAAGCATAACTGTCTTTTAGTGAAATTTCGTGTTGTTTGGCAAATTCTTGCATCACTTCCGCCTTGCGTTCTCCAATAAGCGGGGCAGTTGTGAGTTCGCCTGTAAATTGTCCATCTTCTTCGCGGAGCTGCGGAGCCAATACAGCGTCAATATCGAGATAATCGGCAATTGGTTGGACGATAAAATCGAGCGAGCCGGTTACGAGGATTACCGCCATGCCTTGTTGTTTGTGTTCCTGAATTTCCGATACCGCCTCGGAGAAGATTTTTGGACGAAGGTAGGTCTCAAACATTTCCACCGATAACGCTTTAACCTCGGCAGCGTCCATCCCGCGATAGTTCCGATAGAATACCTGGTTGAAACGGGTTCGACTTATCCTGTCTAAAATCAGGTAGTAGACAACCTTCGGTAGAAACCCGACAAGCCAGACCAACTTCAGAGGTCTCGGAATTTCAGCAGTACGCATCCAGATGTAGTAATGCACAATTGTAGACTTCAACAGCGTGCCATCTACATCAAAAAATGCGACTGTTCCTTTCATGTTAGGATCCCACATGATTATTTTTAAGCACCTTTCTGCTGTTTTAACGCTGCTCTCAGTTCCGCGACGCGATGCTGTGCCAATTCCAAGAATTCCTGATATTTGTCCGGATCGATCGGTGTTTCGTCGGGATCGCCCCAACCTTCAGGTGGAAAAGTGAGCGGTTCTCCAAAAATAATGCGCACTGGGTGCTTCTTCGGTAAATTCTGCCCTTTCGGCAAGGCGTGATAGGTGCCGTCAATATACGCCGGTATAATCGGGACATTAGGACCATAGATGAGCAGGCTGAGGATTCCCGACTTGAACGGTTGAAGCTCCCCGTCAAGTGAACGCGTGCCTTCAGGAAAGATAAGCAAACCGTTATTTTCCGCCATCACCGCGTTCGCCATCCTCAGATCCTGCAGAAACTCCGTAAAATTGCCCTCCCGTTCTATCGGGAGTGCATTGAGACACGTTCCCGCGAACCAACCTTGGAGACGGGTAGCGAACCAGTAGTCCCGCGCAGCGAGCACCCAGAGTTGGTACGCCCTCTTTCCAAGCGCAGTGATAACCGTCAACGTATCAAGGTGACTCGTGTGATTTGGCATAATAATATAGGGTTTGCCTTGCGGAATATGCTCAAGTCCATAGCACTTCAGCGAGAAATAGTTCCTATAGATGCCAGTAATCACAGAACGGAAGGCACGTGCGTACCATCGCGGCACCTGCCGCAATTCCATCCTGTGAGAGGCGTCTCTAACTCCGAAATCATTAAGGGGTTCAGTCTGTCTCTCAACGTCAGATTGAAACGTCTCAATGAGTTTGACAACATCACCGACTGTCTCCAAGTTCGCGAGTAACGCATCGGGAATCGTCTCGCCGAGCCTGGCTTCAAGCATCAACAACAGGTCAAGTCGTGTGAGAGAATCAAGCCCTAAATCAATATCCAATCGACTCTCTAAGCGAATTTGATGGTCTGGCATGCGTGCCAATCGTGAGAGAGTAGAGAGTACTTCTTGCGGTACATCAGTCCTTGGTGCAGCGGATTCCGCGTCCATCGCCCCTGCTTTGGGGGTCTCATGAAGGCGCGTTGTATTTTCAATATGTGTTTGCAAACTGCACTTTAGGTGCTGCCGGTCTATAACACCGTCCTGAGTTTTGGGTAGCGCATCGTCCCAGAAATGGAACTTGTGAAATTGTTGGTAACTCGGCAGCTCCTTTGCCCGCGTTTGAAGATGATGCTGAATCGCCTCTTTGGTTGTTTCATCCGGCACTGTCGGTACAATTACGGCATGGATAGCCGTATCGGATCCATCTTCATAAGGAACACCAACCACACATATTTCAGAGATAGCCGGACTGTCTCGATAGAGTGCTTCCAATTCGACCGGATAGACATTCTTGCCAGAAGCAGGAACGATAACGTCTTTGCAGTGTCCTGTAAGATAGAGGTAACCATCAGCGTCCATATAGCCGAGATCGCCTGTGTAGAGCCAGCCATTCCGGACAGCCGCTGCTGTAGCAGCTGGGTTCTGATAGTATGCCTTCATGGTACTCGGTCCCTTAGCAACAATCTCACCAATGCCATCGGTATCTGGATTTTCAATCCTAAGTTCGACCCCTTCTACTGCGGGTCCGACAGAGGCGCGCTTACTCTTTTCGTAAGGGTTGACAGTCAACACAGGGGCAGTCTCGGTCATACCGTAGCCTTGGTAGATTGTCATACCGAATTTCTGAAATCCGTCATAAATTGCATCGGAGAGCGAGGCACCGCCGCTCACGAGGACGCGAATTTCACCGCCCATAACAGCCTTCGCCTTCTCCGCCAAAGTTTCACCGGGCGTGTCTTCTCGCACCGCCTGTCGTTCAATCGTGCTTTGGAGTAACTGAAAGAGACGTGGAACCCCGATAAAGGCAGTTGTTTTCGCCTCTCGCATCGTCTTCAGAAGCGTGGTCGGACGAAGAGCATTGACATAGGTCGCAGTCGTACCACTGTAGAGCGCCATTAACAAACTGCACGAAAAACTCAAAGCGTGATAGAGTGGCAGCGCCGACAAGATGCGTTCTGTGTCTGTCGGTGGAAGTGCTTTTGCGACTGCTTGTACGTTAGAGAGGAATCCCCCGTGCGTGAGCATTGCCCCCTTAGCGTCAACGGTGGTACCCATCGTGAAAATAATAGAGGCAACGGTATCAGGGGATATTTCCACATTCGGAAAATCGGCAGGAATCTCAGGGGTTAGCGTTCCGTTCTCAGAAGGTTCGGAACCGACAATTTCGCAGCCATTATTGATGTTTTGTAACATCGTCCCCGCCTCCGATAAAACCGCACCAGACTTTTCCAAAACGGCATCGGAGGCTAAAATCGATTTTGCGGCAGTGAATGCTGCAATCGCTAAGATTTCGTGGGCAGGGGTCTGTGCGTCAAGTGGAACTACGGCAATCCCAATCTGGGTAGCTGCAAGGTAGGCGATACACCATCCCGGCTGATTTTCCGAGACTAATACGACCCGATCCCCTTTACGTAAACCGCTCTTCCATAACCGCCATGCGACCTCTCGCGAGCGCGTATAAGTTTCGGCGTAGGTGTACTCTTCCCATTCATCCTCTTTTACCATCTGCAGCGCAATCCTATCAGGGATACGCGATGCCTGGGTCTTAATCAAGTCTACAATAGTTTTTGGGTAAATATGTTCAGCGGGTGTAACAGACTCCTCCGATTCCTCTTGTGCGTCCACCTTACTCGGTTTTGTCTCCGAATCATCTGCTGTCCCATCTTCAATTTTCAAGACATGCCGCTTGATGCCGGGGATATGAATCTCTTGAAAATACCGCTTCCAGTGGATTTTCGAGACATCGAAGTTAAAACGCTGCTGTTCTGTGGGTGAGAGTGCCGTGTAAAGCCCTTGCATCTTCTCAGTCTCAAACTCAAAGTTGGTCCGAGTGTAGGGAGCATAAATTTTGATGTAATGCAGAAGTGCTTTGACCCCGCTCTGCTTCAGGACAAGTTGACGGCGTTTCCGTTTGGCAGCACGCATGGGGAGGTGTCCGAGTACTGCTGTGGTAAAATCAATGAGCCGCATCCGGCTGTCCAACTTCTGTTGGAATTCTTCCAAACTTGGATACTTCCAGATAGGCACAGTGATCGGTTTTCCATCTTCGAGCATCGGGTTTTTGACAAAGTAGTCGTAAGTCGCCTCAAAGATACCTCGAAAGTAGAGTGGGTTCTGTGTTCCGGTTGCAACATGATACACCTCAATCCCACCCCGTCTTGCTGTTGCTTCGGCAGCTGCCAAGGTGGCATTTACAACAAAGTCGACCGGGATAATATCCAAAATTATGTCTGGGTCCGCGGGGAAGTCCGGCAGTCGTCCCTTCCCGAAACCGACAATTAGCGGTTCAGACATCCGAAACTTTCCGAGCCAGCCAGGGACAGGTTCATCAAAACTACTTTCAATAATCGAAGGACGCACGATAGCCGTCGGAAGGTCGCCGCGCAATTTCATAACCATCTGCTCGGCAAGGAATTTCATGTAGGTATAGGTATCGTTCCAGCCACGCGAGCGAGCGTGTTCTAATCCTGCTTCGACCAAACGATTTTCAAGCCATTCTGCTTTCAATTCTTTAACCTGCGCCGCCAGCCTTTTGCGAGTCCCTCTTATCTGCCCTTCAGCCACTTGCTCGAAACGTTCAAGATTCTCAGGGGCATCGGCTTCAGCATGAATAGCAGCACTGAGAGCTAGCAGTCCTTCGATCTCTTCGGAGAGCGTCTGTGGAATAGCTGTCCCGGTTTTTTCCTGATGCTGCGCTGCGTATTGTGGATATGGAAGCGGTAATTCCTCAGGCACCCGTCCGGATTCGCTTCCCCGAACGTACGCCGTTGAAATATGCAGGAATACGGTATCTTGGCAGCCTTTTGCGAAGTTAACCACATGCTTAGCAGCAAGAGCGTTCCCCCACAAAGAATCATCAAAAGGTGGATCGAAATCCACAAGTCCTGCGATATTAATAAAAACCTGTACTTCGTTTTGGAGCCGTTGGTATTCGGCATCGCTGAATCCGAGACGGTCGTGAGTCAGTTCACCTTCAACAGCAATTAACTTCTGTTGCGCCCATTCATCAAAATTTTCGCCGTGCAAGCGACGGAGAGATCCGAAAACATCTGAGACAAGGAGTTCATTTTCTAAGCGCTCTTGTGCAGAAACATGCTTCCCTGTTCTATCAGTGCGGCTTCGGATGAGAAGATAAATCTTTTCGACATCAGGCAATGCGGTCAAAATTTTTGCTACCATCGGTTGACCTAAAAACGCCGTGCCCCCGGTGATCAGCAGAACTTTCCCTCGAAAAAAATCAGTTATTGACATAATTCCCTTTTTAGTGTCATGATAGATACTGGAACGTATAGCACGAGGCTGCGGTCTCTTACATTATCTTCAACTTATCTTTGCGAATTTCGTCTAATTTTTTAGGTTGCCACATTTTAACACATTTTCTACAAAAAGTCAAAGGCTCAAATAGATAATGCTATCAGAAGCAGACAAGTTACAATTCTTACACAAAACAGAACTTTTCGCGGAAATTTCGGAAACTGAACTGAAAGCGATTTCTCAGATTGCAAACGAAGTTACTTATCCCGCGGGTTCAACGCTATTTGAGGAAGGAGACGAAGGCGACTCACTTTACCTTATCGTTGACGGCAAAGTGAGTATCATCAAGGCAGGCACGGAGGTTTTGTTCTTTGATGAGAAAGGTTACTGTCTCGGCGAAATCGCCTTGATTGACAACAAACCCCGGAGCGCTACTGTCAAAACTGTGAAGCCGACCCGATTCCTGCGTATCACCCGAAACGACTTCTTCAACGCGATGGCGCGTGAACCTCGAATTGGCAGCGGTATGTTTCGGGTACTCAACGAAAAGATCCGACGCGACCTTGAAATTCAGATGAGTGCTATCCGTAAAGAAATCGCACAAGAAGAATCGATGCGTTTCGCCGCTGAAGTCCAACAGTCCCTCCTCCCGAACCAAGAAATTTCGCATCCCTGCGTCAGTACCGCTGGATATTGCCAACCGGCGAATAGTGTAGGGGGCGACTATTACGATTACATGGAACTCTCCAAAAACCGGATCGCTATTTTTATCGGTGATGTTATGGGGCACGGTTACCACTCAGCGATGGTAGCCGCAATGACGAAAAGTTGTTTGGAAACACAGATTCGCTTTGACGCTTCCGTGCCGGAAGTCATGAAGGCTATTACACGTGTCATAGAAGAAGATTCGCAAGCCTTTATCTATATAACCTGCTGTTATCTGATTATTCATCCCGACAATCGATTGGAATACACCAACGCAGGCCACCCGCAAATGCTCTTGTATCGTGCTGAACCGAATAGGGGCAACAGCGAAAGCGAGGAACCGCTTGAATTAGAATCTGCCTTTCTGCCGGTCGGCATTTCATTTTTTCCAGGACCATCGGAATATCACAGTATAGAGGTGGCGTGGCATCCGGGGGATCTGCTTGTCCTTTATTCAGACGGTATCACGGAAGCGTTCAACCCGAACTCGGAAATGTATGGATTGGAGCGTCTCAAATCACTGATCTTCACAAAGCGTCATCTGTCTCCCGAAGAGATTAAAGATGAGATTCTATCGGATCTCCGAGTACATCAGCAAGGTGAAGGTACGAACGATGACATCACACTGGTTGTCGCGAAGTTTATGTAGAGATTCGGCGTTACTTGATTTGGCTGGCTACATAGTGCATAATATTCTCTATGAGTTTTTTGTTCATCGCAGTTGTATACTGACTATCGTTGCGGAGGCTGGTGATGACGTACATTCCCTTACCATATCGCCTTGCGCCGACAACTAACTCTTTTTTATCCTCGGTGGTCGCAAAAATTTCATCGCTGCGATGCCAGTCCGTCCACGCATCATCAATAAAGATTTTGCCTGACGCAACTTTGTTGGGTGTGGAGAAGAGAGATTTGCCTTTTTCAGTAACGACAAACTTCTGGGTTGGTGGGCTTTCAATGCCTTTCAATTTCCCTTGTAACCACCCGGTCTCGCACGGTTTTTCGTCACTGCTGTCCTGCCCCGCTACAACGACGACACCGCCGTTTTTCACAAATGCCTTAATCTTTTTCTCCGTTTCACGCGAAAGGAGGTAGTGCCCATAACTTGAGATTTCTTCGTAACCGATCCACAACACATCAGCACTTTCTAATTGTGGGAGCGCGTGTGCTCTGGTGAGTTCGTATGCAACGACACGTTTGCCCACCTCTTTCACAGAGCGTAGTGCCTGATATTCATAAGTTGCCGTGTTGGTGTACACAGGGGTCTGGCTCCATGTCGGATGTGTGCTGTTTGCAGTCAAGACTAAGACTTTTATTGCATCTTTGGGTGTACCAACCCACATTTTACCGGCTAACATATCGCTAACAATCTTCTGGAACGCCTTCGTTTTGCCATTAAACGTGCGTGACATCATCGGGTCAATGTGTGTAAAGGTCCACCAAGAACCGCTGTAGCCGCTCCGATAGGCACGCATCTGAAACCATGTATTATCAATAAAACACATACTATCAATGCCGTAATGTTCGCGGTAGAAAACGATAATAGGCATTTTGGGTTTGAGCAAACCCACCATTTTTTCTGGCGAGGTGCCTGAC
>VXZL01000375.1 GCA_009845505.1 Candidatus Poribacteria bacterium
TAAATACCAATTTCAACTACGACGATCATTCATCAGAGAGATTCAAGTTGTATTATAGAGGCTTAAAAGACGGAGAAACTATCCAAATAGTCGTTAGGTATTATGCTGATGTGAATAGAGAGCTCATGGACGGGCGGATTAAGGTTGCCAAAGAAGCTATTTCAAGGTATGCTAAACTTTATGAGTGGGAATCATGGATTAAGACTGAAGTAAATATTGAGGAACTAAATCAGTAAGGAAGATTAGTGTGGTGTAGGAAATCAACATTGCCAAAATCAAACCATGTCCAAACGCACAATCCTCACAACTATCATCATCCCTCTGCTCCTAATCTCTGGACTGATTGCCGTCCTCATCAACAACCCACAGAACCCCTCTCCTGAACTCGTCCTTGCACAGCACCATATCAACTTCGGTACCCTCCCAGAGTGGGAAGGACCCGTAACACAATTCATAACAGCACGAAACACAAGCAAAAATACACTCCACATCCAAGACGTACGGACAGGGTGCAGTTACGCCGAAATCACAGGGCCAGCGACCATCCCACCAGATAGAGAAGCGATGTTTCACATAACCATCACCCCAGAAACCCTACCTGCTGGAGAGACCTCGGCAACGGCGACCATCTTCACAGACAGTTCCAAAACACCTGTTGTCCCCTTGACAATCACCGCCGCCGCGAAACGGTTCGCCACACTTACCCCTGATGTCTGCGAGTTTGGGGACATACTGCCCGAAACAACGCATCAAAAGACCATCACACTCACCGTCAATGCCCTACTCAATACAACCGACATTCGTCTCCTGCCATCAAACCATCCGAAACTAACGTGGGAAACGACACCCGACCGCTCCATGATTGCCCTTCAACTCGGTCCCTTGAAAGACATAGGACGCTTCGCATCGCTCCTCACCGTAGCATTCCCCAACCAACGGACACTCACACTCCCCATTACTGCCAACGTCATAGTTCCGCCAACCCACAACCGATAACCAAATTCTGACCGCTGACTGCTGACCGCTGACCGCCAAAATAACATTTGACAGAATCCCGTAAATTGTAGTATCATTATATACTAAAGTGAGTATAAAAACAGAAGAACCCTTTCATGGAAAAGTGCTATTTCGATTTCAGGGATATTTTCCAAGTTATCCGCTACGGATTCAGTGGACGAAAGATTTCCGTTCATCTCATTGGACTCGTACTCGCCTATCTGATTTATGAAATCTTGGTATATCTGAGTCTCCTCACCGTCGGCGGTACCGCTGCACAAGATTTTTGGAACCAGTATGGACTTCTACCCGTACCCCCTTTCGGTGATGCAGAACTCACACAGATAACTGAAATCGCGATGTGGATAGGCACGATAAGTTTCGCGTGCATCTTTTTTCTCGCAAGCACGGTAGTTTCAAAAATAACCGTTGAACAACTTCGTGGAGACTTTTTCTTTTCCGTAGGAGACGCTGTAACGTTCCTCAAAACGCACTGGAAATCCGTTTTGGGGGCGTTCGTTAGCTTACTCCTCATCCTAATATTTCTCGCGCTGATACCCTTTAGCATTGCAGGGCTCGGTAAGCTGCCGATAATCGGTAAACCGTTCCTCATGCTCACCTCCCTGTTCATGCCGATCGGCTTTTTTCTCGGTGTGCTGATAGCATTGATAACGGTAGTCTTCGGCGTAAGTCTGCTCTTTGTACCAGCCGTTGTCGCTACGACGGGTGCCGATGCATTTGAAACAATCTATCAGCAATTCGCCATCGTTTGGAACAAACCGTGGCACATTGTGTGTTATGAAACACTCTTGTTTCTTATCAAACTCATCTTCGTCCCCATCTGGGCGTTTTTCTGTCTCTACGGGTTTTCGATCGTGCTGTTCCCGGTCCGTCTCCTGCACGCCGAAGAGATGAAGGCTTTTATGAGCCATGCAAACGGATGGCTCAGTGGTGCTATCGAAAAGGTAACGGCGCTTCCCTATATCAACACGCTCGGTGTCTTCGAGATTGGCAGTGGCGCACAGGGAGCAGCGGCTTTCACCACAACAGTGACCGCCATTTTTTTGACAATCACAATACTCATGGGTGCCGCACTCGTTGTCGCACACCTATTTTCAATCGCTTCTGCCGGAAATACGGTGATTTATACGATACTCCGTAAAAAATTAGATGGACAGAATTTGTTAGTACCACCCGACTCCGAATTAACAGAGACGAACGAGGCACAAACACCAAGTCGATCGTGACTTAGAGATATATCCCAGGAGCAATAGTAAAAAAATGTTCCAAAAAGTGATAACCAAAGTCTTTGGTAGCAAAGAAGACCGAGATGTCAGAAAGTTTCGCTCCATCGTTGAAGCCGTCAACCAACGCGAACCCGCAATGCAAAAACTGACGGACGCACAACTTCAATCCAAAACACCAGCGTTTCGTCAACGGTTAGATGCGGGTGAATCGCTTGATGAACTTTTACCAGACGCATTCGCTGTCGTCCGAGAAGGGGCAATTCGGGCTCTGAAGCAACGGCACTACGATGTCCAAATTATGGGCGGCACTGCGCTCCATCAAGGAAATATCGCAGAGATGCGAACAGGGGAAGGTAAGACCCTTACCTCAACCCTCGCCGTCTATCTGAACGCCTTGACCGGAAAAGGTGTGCATCTCGCAACCGTTAACGATTACCTCGCGCGACGCGACGCAGAATGGATGGGGAAGATTTATAACTTCCTCGGACTCTCCGTCGGACTGACACTCAGCCAGATGCCGCACGAGCAGAAACGGCTTGGATACAAAGCAGATATTACCTACGGCGTTCACAGCGAATTCGGATTCGATTACCTCTGGGATAACAAAGCACTCTCTTTTGATGCCAAGGTGCAACGCGGGCATGTCTATGCCATCCTTGACGAAGTAGATAGTATCCTCATCGACGAAGCACGGACACCACTCATCATCTCTGAACCCTCTGGTAAACCCGCCGACCTCTATAAGCAAATCAACAACGTCGTCATTCACCTTCGTAAAGATGAACACTTCCAAATCGACCAACAGGGGAAATCACGCGGTAGCGCCACCCTTACCGACGAAGGCGTTGAAGAAGTGGAACGCCGCCTCGGCGTAGACAACCTCTATGAACATACCAATATCGCTATGGTGCATCACGTGAATCAGGCACTCACCGCACAGCACCTCTACAAACGCGATGTCGATTATCTCGTCGAAAACGGAGAAGTCCTCCTCGTTGATGAATTCACGGGACGGAAGCAGGTTGGTAGACGGCTCAGTGAAGGGCTACACCAAGCGATTGAAGCCAAAGAACGCGTCAGAATCCTTCAGGAAAACCAAACCGGTGCCAAGATTACCTACCAAAACTACTTCCGTATGTACGATAAACTCGCAGGTATGACGGGAACCGCCGCGACAGAGGCGAACGAGTTCGCACACATCTATGGATTAGAAGTCGCCGTCATCCCGACAAACGAACCGATGATCCGGATGGACAACTCCGATCAAATCTATAAAACCGAAGAAGCGAAATATAAAGCCGTCCTAAGCGACATCGTCGAACAACACGAAAAAGGGAGACCTATCCTCGTCGGTACAGTCTCAATCGAAAATTCCGAGAAATTGAGCAAAATGCTCAGAACCAAACATCGGAATATCCGACATCAGGTCTTGAACGCTAAAGAGCACGCACACGAGGCAGATATTATCGCACAAGCCGGTGTCCCGGGTGCCGTGACAATCGCTACCAATATGGCGGGTAGGGGTGTGGACATTCTCCTCGGCGGGAACCCCGAAGGCTTAGCGACCGAAATGCTCCGCAAACAGAAAGTTAAAATAGACACCTTCACACCGGAATCCGAAGAATACCAGACCGCACTCGTAGAAGCCGAAGCGGTTTGCAACGAAAATCGAGAAAAAGTCTTAGCCGCCGGTGGACTCCACATCGTCGGAACGGAACGGCACGAATCCCGCCGTATCGACAACCAGCTCCGTGGACGCTCGGGTAGACAAGGCGACCCCGGATCCTCGCGATTCTATCTCTCGCTTGAAGATGAATTGATGCGGAAATTCGGATCCGAACGTTTACAAGGGTTAATGACTCGCGTCGGAATGGACGAAGATGTACCCCTCGAACACCCATGGGTCACCAAATCCATTGAGAAAGCACAAACCCGCGTTGAGCAGATGCACTTTGAAATCCGTAAAAATCTCCTCAAATTTGATGATGTCATGGATTCACAACGCGATACCATCTACACCTTGCGCGATACCGTTCTCGCTTCCGGCACAGATTCGGTAGAATTGCCTGAGGACGAGACCGCATTTGAAGACAGCGGTCTCGCAGCACTTGCCGACCTTAAAACGACTGGGGACACAAAAGTCCAAGGAAGCCTTAAGACTACAATTTGGGGGATGATTGAGAGAGTCGTCGCTGACGCAATCGACGACAATATACCGGAAAAAGGAAACACCCTTGAGAATCCGGACAGGTTCGAGCAGTGGCTGACGAATACCTTCCCGATTACACCGACATGGAAAACGTCTTTAGCGCAGGCAAGTCCAGAGGAGGCGCAAGAACAAGCACTCGAAGCACTGCGCGCCGCCTATGAAGAACGCGAAGCAGAAATGGGATCCGAGATGATGCGCGTCCTCGAACGCTTACTCCTGCTCGATAGAATCGACGACCACTGGAAGGATCACCTCTACAACATCGATTACATCGAAGAGGGTATCCGGTTCGGTGCGGGTTACGGTGGCAAAGACCCGATTGTCGTCTTCAAAAACGAGGCACTCACTGTCTTTGAAAGCATGTATCAACATATTGAGGAAGAGGTCAGCGAATTCATCTTTAAATCCCGCGTCAACACCGAAGCACCGCGTCGGGCACCGAGTCGGCGGACAAGCGGTTCCCGTAGACCGCAACGCAGGCGGTCACAACGCAGTCCTGCCGCTGCAGCCAGTGAGGATGCAGGATTCGCTTCACAACAAGCAATGGGGAATGTGCCAAAGGTCGGCAGAAACGCGCCTTGTCCGTGTGGGAGCGGAAAGAAATACAAGCGATGCCACGGCGGCTAACATTTTTTTAACGATTAAATCTGAGCTGCTGCGTCCGTTGTCCTTGCAGTTTTCCAATTGTTAAAAGACCGTTCATCACCTAAAGCAAGATTTTTTATCAATTTTAGATCGGCGTTGACAACGGAAACGCCGCCCAGGAGCAACCGTTGAAAAATTTGAAGGCTGAAAATCCACATACGCTCTCTAAAACGTTACTTGACATCTTGGCGTGTCCGGCATGTAAAGGTGAGATAGAATACATCGAAGAAGAACAAAAACTCGTATGTCTCGATGAGTGTAAACGACGCTATCCGATTCGGGACGGCATCCCAGTCATGTTAATTGATGAAGCGGAAATGCCAGAGGAACCTTTTTAACTATTTGCTTCCGGGCATTGTTCCACTATGTTTCACAATGGTTTCTGGTAAGTCAGCAACCTTTCCACACCTAAAACAGGCTCTCGACTTAACCGAAAACCTGTGCGAAATGTAATGGAGCACAGCTCAGATTTAATCGTTAAAAAAATGAAAATTCTATTTTTAAGCCTTCGGTGCCCGTATCCACCACACCGAGGCGACCGGATTCGGTCATACCACTTTATCAAGCAGCTGTCGAAACAACATGCGATAACGCTCGTTTACTTTGCTGAATCCGAAAGCGATATTGAATCGGCAAAACATCTGCAACCTTTTTGTGAACGTGTAGAGTGGGTGCGTTTCCATCGTTCTTTCGCATATATGAATACAGGGCTTCACTGTTTATCACGGCGACCACTCCAACTCCACTACTGGTACGCCCCGCAAATGCAACGGAAGGTCAACCAACTCCTGGCAGAAGAACACTTTGAACTGATTCACGCGCAACTCTTCCGAATGGGACAATATGTAACGGAGATACAAGGTACCGCGAAAGTGTTAGACTTGTGTGACTCCTTAGCACTCAATCTCAATCGACGCGCAAATTTAGATTGTATTCCAAAACGGTTTCTGGTAAAATTGGAGGAAAAACGGGTCAGGCGTTATGAAATTGATATTATGAAGGCTTTTGACTGCGGCACTGTCGTCGCACATTTCGACCGCGACTACTTGCTGAAGCAGGATAATAGCCTCAATTTAGCGATCGTTCCGATGGGAGTCGATCTCGGGTATTTCCGACCATCTCTAAAAACCGATGTGCAATCTTCTGGGTCGCCGCGACTGCTCTTTACAGGAACAATGAACTATTTTCCAAACGCCGACGCTGCAACCTATTTTTGCAACGAAATTTTTCCGCACGTTCGGGAACGGTACCCCAAAGCGCGCTTTTATATTGTTGGGAACCATCCATCGGAACAGGTGCGGCGGTTGGAGACACAAGACGGGGTCGTCGTTACGGGTTACGTGCCAGATGTCCGTCCCTATTTTGAAGAAGCGTCCGTTTTTGTCGCGCCTTTACGCGCCGGATCGGGGATACAAACCAAAAACTTGGAAGCCATGGCGATGGGAGTCCCTGTCGTCACAACTGCTGTCGGCGCAATGGGCTTACAGGCAGATGTCGGTAAGGAACTACTCGTCGCAGATACACCGACCGCTTTTGCCGAGCAGGTCATTCATCTGCTGGATAACCAACACTTACGAGAAAACATTGCGCAAACCGCCAGAACCCGCGTCGAAACCGACTATAGTTGGGACGCTATCGGGGAACGTCTAAAGCAGGTCTACACACAGATTCAGCGAAAATAGCAATCCGCCATCAGCAATTAGGGCAATCGCCTAAAAGACTGACAACCTATTGAGGAGGGAATATGGATAAATCGAAAATAAAATGGAGTTCTACAATTCTCATTGACACAGTTCTCGTAAACCTCGCATTTCTATTCGCTTACCTGACCAGCAAGCAATTCGGTTTTGACCTCTTAAAACAGCCTATACCGTTCTCCACGCTGTTGCAGAGCGCAGACATATCACCCTATCAGCATTTTCTCGGTATCGCTGCCGTCGTTACGATAATCCGCATCGGTCTGTTGTTAGGCTTTAATCTCTATAAACCGATGTGGCAACACGCGTCTGTCAAGGAATTTCGCACCTTAACGACTGCAATTACACTCGCAACTGTTCTACTCATTGGGCTTTCCATACTAACGAAAATTGCGTGGGTCCTCTTTTTAATCGACGGACTCTATAACTTCGCGCTTATCGGATTCACCAAATTCTCCGCCCAAATCCTTCAGGAGAACCGTTCGACAGCTGATCCGAACACCCAACCGCAAGCGTCAACCAAGAACAAAGAGGGCACAATCGCGCACCTCCCTGCCCGAAAACCGCCAACGAAGGTGCTTATTGTCGGCGCAGGTGAGACTGGCATTGGCGTGCTGCGGGCACTCAGAAACCACCCGCAGAAAGGCTATGTACCCATTGGATTTATTGACGATGCGCCACAAAAGGTCGGTCGAAGCGTCGCAGGGCTTGAAGTGCTCGGCACAACCCGAGACCTCACCTATATCGCTCGCAAACGTGAGATTGGCGAAGTTGTCATCGCGATCCCGTCCGCGCCCGGCGGAAAAATTCGTGATATTATTCGACAATGCGAATACCGCGGCTGTCAATTCAAAATTGTCCCCAATATCCATGCCATTCTTGACGGACGCGCAAGTGTCAGCCAAATTCGAGAGGTCCGATATGAGGATCTCCTGAACCGGTCTACCTCACAAATGGACATCGCCGAAGTCTCGAAATATCTCTCTGGCAAACGCGTCATGGTAACAGGCGCAGGCGGATCCATCGGGTCCGAACTGTGCCGTCAAGTCGCACAACTCAATCCTGAACTCCTTATCCTTTTTGGACGTGGTGAAAACAGTCTCTACCATACCGACATAGAACTCCAAGAGTTCGAGCCGAAACTCAACCGTGCGGTGATTATCGGCGATATTCGCGACAACGCAAAAGTCGCACAAATTACGCGCAAATACCGTCCGCATATCATTTTCCATGCCGCCGCCCACAAGCACGTCAAATTCATGGAGAATCACCCTGACGAAGCCGTAAAAAATAACATTCTCGGCACGCAAAACTTAATAGACGCCGCAATCAAACACGAAGTTGAAGCGTTCATTCTCGTCTCATCTGACAAAGCCGTAAACCCCACGAGCGTCTACGGTGCCTCGAAACGCGTGACGGAAAAGTTGATTCAGTGTAAAGCAAAACAGAACGGCACCCGGTTCATCGCCGTCCGTTTCGGAAACGTTATCGGGAGCCGTGCCAGCGTACTCCCCAACTTCAAACGTCAGATTGCCAAAGGTGGACCCGTCACGGTTACACACCGCGAGGCGACACGCTACTTCATGACGATCCCAGAAGCCGTGCAGCTCCTCATTCAAGCGGGTGCTATGGGAAATGGGGGTGAAATTCTGATGTTAGATATGGGAGAACCTATTAAGATTCTCGATCTTGCGGAAGACCTTATCCGCCTTTCTGGGCTTGAGGTGGATCGGGACATCAAAATCGCATTCACGGGGTTAGAACCCGGCGAAAAATTGTACGAGGAACTCTTGACCCCTCAAGAAGGCGTTACCGCAACAAAGCACCAACGCATTTTCGTCGCACAACTCGAACAGATTGCGGAAAAACAACTCCTCTCTCAGATTGGGGAACTCTCGCAGCTCGCAGACGCATTAGATGCCGAAGGAATTGTCTCCAAATTCCAAGAACTCGTGCCAACATATCAGCCGAACCGCGCATTCCTCACAGAAGACGATACCGATAGCACTTCTGAGATTATCCAGTTCCCGACGGAAAGGAAAACCGTCAGCGCAAACCGTCGCTAATCCGGCAAGGTAGGGTCGGTACATGCCCCATAC
>VXZL01000470.1 GCA_009845505.1 Candidatus Poribacteria bacterium
CAGTTACCGGTAAACTCTAAAGCAGATATAGAACGGAAACCCCTATGCATACCTCTGAAAACGTCAATAAGCAGATTGTTAATCTTACGATCCCGAACATTATTAGCAATTTCTCCATCCCCCTTTTAGGTGCCGTGGATACTGCTTTGATGGGACGGTTAGAATCCGAACACTATCTGGGTGCAGTCGGCATCGGCGGCATTCTTTTCAGCTTTATCTATTGGGGTTTCGGTTTCCTCCGAATGGCAACCACAGGACTCACAGCACAGGCTTTCGGAGAAAAAAACCTCCAAGAATGCGGACGTTTACTGCTAAGAGCGGTATACATCGGCATCACAGCAAGCTTACTCCTCCTTATTTTTCAACGGCAGTTCGCGGATGTTAGTTTTTCGCTCATTGATGCGAGTCCTGAAGTCGAACACCTTGCCCGTGTTTACTTCCATATCCGTATCTATGCCGCCCCTGCGACCTTATGCCTCCACGCCTTCCACGGGGTCTTCTTAGGCTTACAGAACGCCCATTATCCGATGCTATTGACGATTGTGGTGAACCTCGTCAATATCGTCCTGAATCTTGTATTTGTGCAGTTGCTCGGTATGAAGGTGGAAGGGGTCGCTTTGGCGACTGTCATTGCACAATATATCGGATTATTCGTAGCAGTCCTACTCTTTTCGAGATACTACCGAGGTATTTTGAGAACGTGGCGTTTCCGGGAGGTCTTAGCACTTTCCAAACTCAAGCGATTTCTGAGTATTAGCGGTGACATTTTTATCCGGACGCTCTGTTTAGTATCCTGCCACGCTTATTTTACGGCGAAATCCGCCGCCCTGAGTGATACCTTCTTGGCAATCAACACGATTCTACTACAGTACATTAATCTAATGTCTTATGCGATTGACGGTTTCGCTTTTGCAGCAGAGAGCATGATTGGCAAATACAAAGGAGCACAGGATATGCAAAATCTCAAACGGACGACGCGCCAAATTTTCCTCTGGGCGTTTTTGTTCGGGGGTGTGATTATGTTAATTTTCGTGGTCCTTGGAAAACGGACGCTGCACCTATTTACAAATCAGATGCCTCTTATTGAAGGGGCGAAGCCTTATCTTATCTGGATAATCATCGCACCAGTCGTCAATGTTGCTGCCTACATTTGGGACGGTATTTTTCTGGGTGCAACTGCTTCTAAGGCACTGCGCGATTCAGCGATTGTGTCAACACTCATCTATCTAAGTGCTGTCTATCTGTTGATGCCTCACGGTAATCATGGGTTGTGGTGCGCGCTAACACTCCTCTTGGTCGCGCGTGGCATCTCGCTGACGCTACTCGCACCGAAATACCTTTTTAGAAGGGATTTGTAGCATAACCTGTTAAGTTGTGCCCTTATAGTTGTCTAAAGTTGTGAATTTTAGAGATTTTTCATCGCTCTCTTTGTAACCGATCCGAATTGCTTTTGCTCTTATAACGGTTTCACCTTTCGGTAAACGCAAAGGTTCTGTATACAACTGCCATCGGACATCTTCACCTTGTTCGGTTGTATACGCAATTGAGGCACCTTGTGTTGAACAGTAGAGTTGCAGCAGCAGCGGTGCGTCCCATTCTCCATCTTCATGCGCAGGCACCGTGCCGGGGTTAGAGGCGTTAATCGGAATGAAAAGCGGTGATGCCGTTTGGGGTTGTATGCCATTAGGATACCACTTCGCTACCATTTCTTCTTCAGATATATGCCCCATATCCCCGAATTTCGATTGCCACCCTGTCAACGTTTCTCGCATCCGTTTAAGTACATTTGCGTGTGCTGCGTTTTCTGCTAAATTGTTGAGTTCATACGTGTCATTTTCCAGATCGTAGAGTTCTTCAGCGGGGCGCGGTGATTGGAACATGGCCAATTGATCGCCCTCTAATTTGCCTTCGGTATGAAATCGCCACATCTCCTGCATCACGGGATGGTCATTGCGGTAAGGATCCCAGAGGAGATACGGCTGTTCGGGATAATAATTTCGGATGTATTTATACCTTTTATCACGTACAGCACGCAACATCTGATACGATAAATCAAGGCGGTCGCGCGTCGCAAAAATATATTCACGTTCCACTTTTTCTGCTCCAAGGAAGGGCTGTCCGTGTAGGTGCTGCGGTGCTTGAACCCCACATAACGAAAGCACAGTGGGACCGAGATCAATCAAACTCACCAATTGATCGCTTTCACTCCCTGGATGAAGCACTTCGTGCCAACGCACAATCAACGGAATTCGGATCCCCGCATCATAGGGCCACCGTTTACCGCGCGGGAGTCCTTCACCGTGATCGCTCCAGAGAAAAACAATGGTATTCTCTGCGAGTCCATCTGCTTCGAGTTGATCTAACAACTCGCCGACCCGTGCATCGGCAGTGGCGAGGTTATCGTACTGTCGCGCCAATGCGGCGCGGGCTTTCGGTGTATTTGGTAAATAAGGCGGTAATTCCACGTCATCTGGATTCGTGGTCAGTGGACGATCTTCCTTTTCCCACATACCACTTTCGTGTGTAACGATTGGGTTAAAAACGGAAAAGAAGGGTTGCCCGTCCGAACGATTTCGCCAGTGCCCTTGATTGCTATTGTCATCCCACGCTGTGATAGGGGGTGTAAACTGATAGTCTGTTTTGCTATTGTTGGTGCAATAATAGCCTGCCCCTCTCAGGTATTCGGTGAATGTTTTCACATAAGGAGGCGGCACAACAGAATACGGCGTAGGTAGGTCCGGTGTACTTTCGTGTGTATGCGTTGTCCGATGGTGATGTGTGCCGATGGAAGTCTGATACATACCGGTGATAATAGCGGAACGACTCGGTGCACAGACTCCAGCCGTCGAAAACGCGTTCGGAAACCGACATCCGCCAGCAGCGAGCCGGTCAATATTGGGTGTACGGGCGATCGGGTCCCCGTAACAGCCGAAACGGGGCGTTGTATCCTCTACAGAGATCCAAAGGATATTCGGGCGATCTGTTGTGTTCATTGTAACTCCCTTTTTTCAGGGCTATTTAGTTTTAAGGGATAAGTTTACTTATGTGAAGGAGATATCTTGATGGATGCCCGAATTTATTCGGGATAGCACACTTTTCCCCAACAAGTTCGGGCTTCCGGACGTAAATTATTGGAAAACTGAATGACCCTGCCCTTTTTTTGGAATGATTGTATGTCAAAGAACGATTTAAGTCAATCTGCTTTTGGAACCTTCGGAAAAGCGTTGCAGCTCCCTTACAGTTATGACAAAAAAGTTGAAAACGCTTTTGAATTTATGCTACACTGCAGAGATAGTACATGCAATAAGGAGAACAACATAAAATGCCAAAATTTGGTGTAAATTTATTACTCTGGGCAGATAAGTTTGATAGAGAAACCGTAGACCTCATTCCCAAAGTCGCGGAGATGGGATTCGAGGGCGTTGAAATCCCAATCTTCGATCCAGACACGGTAGATATGCCACACACACAAGCAGCACTCAAAGCAACGGGTTTGGAACCCATCGGTTGTAATATCATGGGACCCGATAGGAATCCAATCGACGAGGATCCTGCTATCCGTGAAACAGGGAAGGTGTACCTCAAGCGCGCCATTGAGATTATCGCTGAGTTGGGGGGAGATACCTTCGTCGGTCCCATGTACAGTGCAGTCGGTAAACTCGTCGGCAGAGGTAGAAATCAACAAGAATGGGACTGGTGCGTTGAAGGATTGCAAGAGATCGCTGAATTCGCAGGACAGCACGGGGTTACGCTCGCCAGCGAACCGCTCAACCGATTTGAAACCTACTTCGTCAACATTGCCGAAGATGCCGTCAAACTCGCGCAAGCCGTGGATAGCCCATATTTCAAGGTTCATCTTGATACGTTCCACATGAACATCGAAGAAAAAAATCAGGCGGATGCCATTATTGCAACAGGCGATTTCTTGCATCACGTTCACTGTTGCGAGAATGACCGTGGCACCCCTGGCACAGGACCCGTGGATTGGGACGGTGTGTTTGGCGCACTCGCCAAAGTGAACTACGACAGATGGCTCGTGATTGAATCGTTCACACCAGCTGTCAAAGAAATTGCTGCCGCGACGTGTATTTGGCGCGACATCGCACCGAGTGCCGAGAGCCTTGCTACCGACGGACTCGCCTTCCTAAAAGAAAAAGCAGCGCAATACCTATAACATCAGCCCGTTTGTAGTATAGTAGTGCTTCGTCAACTTTGAGTTTGAGGGCAAGTTCGTAGTAGTGCGATTTATCGCACGTCCATTAGCGTAACTCAAGTTGCTACCTACAAGACTTTCAGACATGCAGACCTTGTCTTTCACTCAAACGGCTCGGATTGTTTTACACTTTGTAGCGCAAACTGTATGAAGATTAATTATTTAAATCGGTAATTCCAATTTTCCACAAACTCAGTAGGTGCGGTTTGTAACCGCACCGGACATTACCGAAATATTTTCTAAAACTTCATTTAGTTTGCGGACTTATCGGCACAATCTAACACATTATGCTACAAGCGTGGAACTTTAGGGTAGAAGACTATACCAAAAATCGGAGGGATTGAAATGCGTTGCATCAAATCAATCGGACTGCTCTGTGCGATACTCCTTGTCGTTTCCTTAACGGGCGATGTCGCGACACAGCACACCGACGCAAATGAAATAGAGACCCATGCTGCTGCGGAACCCCAATTTCTCAGCAATATCCGACAACTCACTTATGACGGAAAGCGCGCTGGCGAAGGTTATTTTTCCGAAGACGGCAACGCACTCATCTTCCAAAGTGAACGTGAACCTGATAACCCCTTTTATCAGATCTATTTTTTAGACCTACTGACCGGTGATACACATCGCGTCTCCTCCGGTATTGGCAAGACAACCTGTGCCTTTTTCCGCCCGGGGACCGACGAAGTGCTTTACGCTTCAACGCATCACGACCCCTTCGCGAAGGCGAAACAAGAAGAGGAGCTAAAATTCCGGGCATCCGGAAAAGAACGTCGCTACAGTTGGGATTATGATGCAGCGATGGACATTTTCTCGGCAAATCGTGATGGCAGCAACCTCAAGCAGCTAACAAACGCGCCCGGCTACGACGCTGAAGCGTCGTATGCGCCGGATGGTGAACGCATCGTTTTCTGTTCACTTCGGGACGCATATCCGAAAAGCCAACTTTCTCCGAAAGAACTGAAGCAACTGGAAGTTGATCCCGCATATTTCGGTGAAATTTATATTATGAATGCCGATGGCTCAAATCAGACACGCTTAACAGACGCACCCGGATACGATGGCGGTCCCTTCTTCACACCCGATGGTCAACATATCGTCTGGCGACACTTCACACCCGATGGAAGTCAGGCAGACATCTACACGATGCGGATAGACGGCTCAAACGTCCAACGGCTGACGGATTTCGAGAGTATGTCCTGGGCACCTTACTTCCATCCGAGCGGTGCCTATGTTATTTTCGCATCTAACAAACTCGGTTTTTCCAATTTTGAATTATATCTCGTTGACGCGAGCGGCAGGCACGAACCCATCCGAGTCACTTCAACCGATGGATTTGACGGACTCCCCGTTTTCTCACCAGACGGGAAGCGTCTCTGTTGGACCTCCAATCGAAACAGCCAAGAGGTTTCGCAGCTTTATCTCGCAGAATGGAATCACGAAGCTGCAGTGGCGGCAATTACCGCAGCACCCAAACGCCAAAATTCACTTGTGCACACGATAGGAGAACGAGTTTCCAACCCTAAACCCTCCAACAAAACAAACATCCGACAGCATATTGAATTCCTTGCGGATGATGCGCTGGAAGGCAGGATGACGGGTTCAGAGGGTGCGAAGCGCGCAGCGGAACACATCGCCACCCAGTTTGAAGCACTCAATCTCAAACCTATTGCCGACGAACAGAGCTACTTTCAAAAGTTCGAGTTCACTGCGGGTAGGCAGATTATCGCCGAAGAGAACCGATTTCATATCACACGCCAGATGCACGGTTCCGAACAGGTGATGGAATTCAGCGTGGAACAAGATTTTCAGCCGCTTTCTTTTTCTCGGAACGGGGTTGTTGAAGGTGAGGTGGTCTTTGTTGGATATGGATTAACCGTCCCTGGCGAGTTAGGTGAAGGTTATGACGCTTACGCCGGACTGGATGTCCAAGACAAAATCGTTGTTGCCTTTCGTTATGTTCCTGAAGGGGTTGCACCGGAACGTCGTCAACAATTGAATCGCTATGCCGGACTCCGCTACAAAGCGATGCAGGCGCGGGAGCAGGGAGCAAAAGCATTTCTCGTCGTTGCCGGTCCGAATTCGCCAAACGCTGGCAAATTGATCCCACTCGATTTTGACAGTAGCCTCGCAGATTCCGGCATTGTTGCCGCCTCAATAAGCGATACCGTCGCGAAGGCACTCTTTGCACCCTCTGGTAAAGACCTAAAAGAAATTCAGTCGGGGCTTGATGTGGAAAACCCACATTTCGTTGGGCAGTTTCCGTTACCCGATGTCAACGTGAAAATCGTCGTTTCGGTTGAGAAAGTGAAGAAAACCGATCAGAACGTGGTTGCCCTTCTCCCACCATCAGCATCCACAGATAACACCGAGTACGTTATTGTCGGAGCGCACTATGACCATATCGGTCACGGTGAAATCGGTTCACTTGCGCGGAAAGGCGCGGAAGGACAAATTCACAACGGCGCAGATGACAACGCTTCCGGCACGGCTGTCGTCTTAGAATTGGCAGCAACGCTCAGTGAGGCGTACCAAGAACACCCAGAGAAGTTTCGTAGAGGCATTATCTTCGCACTCTGGTCGGGAGAGGAACTCGGACTTATTGGCTCTACGCACTTTGTCAACCATCCAACGGTCCCTTTAGAAAAAGTCGCGGCGTATCTCAACTTTGATATGGTCGGACGGCTCCGTGACAATAAACTTATCTTGCAAGGGGTCGGTTCATCTTCGGTGTGGACGAAACTGATTGAAAAGCGTAATATTCCGATAGGCTTCAACTTGACCCTACAAGCGGATCCGTATTTGCCGACAGATGTGACGGCGTTCTATCCCAAAGAGGTGCCGGTGCTCAGTTTCTTCACGGGTGGGCACGAGGACTACAACCGTCCAACCGATGACATAGAAACACTTAATTATGAAGGGCTTGATCGGATATCTAAATTGGCACACGGCATCATTTCAGATTTAATCAGTGCCACTGAACGTCCTGAATACGTTCGAGTTGAGCGGAGTCAATCAGAGGAAGGGAGCCGGGACACACTGCGTGCATATCTTGGCACAATCCCTGACTACACAACCGAAGGCACTGGGGTCAAACTCTCCGGTGTCCGGGCAGGAGGCCCCGCCGATAAAGCCGGCCTAAAGGGTGGTGACATCATCGTTGAATTCGGAGGTCAGGCAATTACCAACATCTACGACTACACTTATGCACTTGACGCTGTGAAAATTGGTGTCCCGATCGAAGTTGTTGTCCTACGAGACGGAACACGGATGAAGTTGACAGTTACACCTGAAGCGCGGAATTAATTTTCCCCGAAAGACCGCTTTTATTATCAAAGTTTTATCAAACTGGCGTTTTTTTAGGGAACCCGACCATCTTCGATTACTCAAACGCGAACTGTGCAACGACCCCTGCATGATCGGAGGGCCATAACCCAGAGGCTAACCGATCAGAAGGTTTATCCCCTATAGTATGTGTCATAACAGAAGCAGGCAGCTCCAAATTACGGACGAAAATCTGGTCAATTCGGACAGAGTGGTCACTTACTTCATTCAGGAGGTTGTCGTCCTGACAACAAGTGTTGCCAGTTCCCTCGGAATCCATCTGCCAAATATCAATATATCCCGCCGATAGCAAAATTTGATAAGCAGCGCCGTTAGGTGCTCTTGTATTGAAGTCCCCTAATACAATAACCGGTAAGGTTTCGTCGCTCAGGATATCCACGAGTTCTTGCATTTGCGCAACTCGCAATTCCGGTGAGAACGCCTCTAAGTGTGTGTTTACAAAACGATACGTGACCCCGTTAACGGTCGCATCTACGGCAGCGTACCCCCTTGGAATTTCAAGAGCGAGCATCTCAATTGTCAGCGCGCTGGTATAATTTGCAGCGACAGGACGCGATACAGCAACATCACCGCGCGCCAAAATTACATCAGAATCGGTTAAGCGAGCATCTACAATGCCGGTCTCCGCGAACATTGGCATTTCAACATCAACGTTTTGGACCTGGGCAGCGATTTTATAGTCCAGACCTGCTGTGTGAAGTGCGTCCATCAAGACTTGTAAAAAATCTATGACCACCTCTTCAGCTGGAACAGTTCCACCGGCGATCCGATCCCCTGGCGTTTGGGTGCGAATCAGCGAAATCTCTTGCAAGCCGATAAGGTGCGGCTGATATGTTTTAATGGAATTCGCAATTGCTGCAGCGCGTCCCGGAAAATCGGAGGCTATGACGCTATCGTACACGTTCGCAACTTCTGTCGGAACCTGTAATAGATTCTGCACGGACAAAACCGTCCCTACACTGCCGCCGACATAAACGTTGTAGGTCATCACTATGAGTGGTTCTGCATCTGGGCCCCTGGCATCTGGTATCATCGGCATCTGTACTTTTTCACAACTTGAAAAACTCAACAGGATTGTAAATGACAGAATCAAGATTCCGATGAAATGGACAGGTCTTGAAAATCTATTATAAAGACTCATTTTTTTTGACATATTCATCTCCAACACTTCAATTTTATAGTAAAACTACTTTGCTAATAAGCGATCTTTCAATCGCCGATGGTATCAACTCTTTATCTTCCATGAAGAAACTCATGCGAATAAGAAGATACAACAAACATGCTTATATGTCAACCAAAATTGTCCTGTTACTTCTGCTTGACAT
>VXZL01000685.1 GCA_009845505.1 Candidatus Poribacteria bacterium
GAGAAGAACTGTCCGTTTGCGAATCATTTTTGGCTAATGGCTTTTGGCTAATGGAAACCTTTGGCAAGGAAAAGAGTCGTTCCGTGACGCTCGCGTCTTTGCCAATCGCCCTTAAAAAAGATAACCTATATCAAATATAAACCTATGTGCTTGATCCGTTTGCCCCTTGTGGTGTTCGGCATTTTGCGTGTACTGCCATCCGTAAGAGAGTGAAGCGTTCCATCCGTTTAGCGGACGATAAGAGAATGTTCCTCCGATTTCTGTCGTCCGAGCAACAACCCCCGTAGGAAACGAGAGTGCTTCGTAATCCTCACCGTAAAACCGATCGGCAACTGTTCCTTCTCCGTGTCGCGTCAACACCGTCCCGATTTCTGCCTTCGTGGAAACAGTGAACTGATAGGACGCTGAAAATCGAAACACATCCGAATCCGTGCCAATCGGGTGTCCGATGACATAACCGAAGTGCGTGAACTGGTTATCAGGCACAAGATGCGTGTATGCCCATCGATTGACACGCGCATATTCGCTATGAATGCCGAAATGCCGTTTTAACTGTCGCGGATACCACGTCCCCCCTAAAAGCCACGCGACCGCATGCGGATCGTTTGAAGTCCGTACGTACTGAATATCGTCAATAAGCCATTCACCGTAGAGCCGTACACCGTCAATCGGACGGATCGCAGCATCAAAGGCGAACATGAGATTATCATCGGCTTTGGCATGGTATTGTAGCGGAAAATAAAAGGTGACTGGATTCGCGTATTCCCACTCCACCGTCTGCGCATCACCACCGTAAAGCACCCACTCAGCGACCCCGATTTCCACGCGGTCGTTGAGTTGATAGTCGAGTCGATGTCCGCTCATATAGCGTTTCGCCAGATACCGTTTTTCACCATCGTCGTACCACGTTGAATTCAGTTGCGTGGTGAAGGCTGTTGCTTTAAACTTTTTTCCGAGTCTACCTGTGAGCCGAATCTGGTCAAACGGAGGTGAGTTATCCGAGATACCAACCGTTTTGAAGGGACTAGCACCCCAGAAAAGCCAATCTCTACCCACGAGCAGGTCGAGGTGTGCGCTGTTTATTTGTAGGTAACTTCTTTTGAAATCTATGATATACCCGCGTGCACGGTGCCACGGCTCGAAACGTTGTTCAGCGGTTTTTGCGTCAAGCGGACGACTTTCAAAGTTCTGTCCTTCAAATTCAGAATAAAGCACTAAGCGCGGCGCAGCCCTTCTGTCAACTTTGCCGATTGTATATTGAAACGCGCTTTCAATTGCGGGTGCTATTTTTTTTTCTGTTGCTCGCAATTGGGGGAGCGCGTTTATCGCCAGTCCATAGTCACCTGCAATTTCGGATCGAAATTCCCGTTTCAGTTTTTCAAGGAGTTTCCTATCAATTGCCGATACAACAACCTCACCTGCTTGAATCCTTGATTCCGCCTGCGCTATAATCTCTATTATTTCTGCCCGTGAGAGCGGTGCTGTTTGCCGGTGAAACCCACCTGTTATCCCGTTAGTTTCTAATTTCGCAAGTGCTTCGGTAATCCATCCGTCGAAGTTGAGTGGAACATCGGGAGCACCATAAGCACAGTTTACAATGAACAGGAACGCAAGGCAAATGGCTGTTGGAAACTGTTGGCTGTTGGCTGTTGGCTGTTGGCAAATAGCGATTGGTTTCCATAAGCCATAGACCATAAGCCATAGACCATAAGCCATAGACCATAGACTACTGACCACCATCCACTGCCTCCAATTTTTCAACATAGGCATCAATGCGGCGGAACTGCCATGTCCAGCGTGTGTTATACAGGAACTGCCGGAGGTCGAAGCGGTTGTCGTCCGGCGAATAAGATTCGGCGTGATAGGACGGGGTCAACGTTGTCATTTTGTGTCGATTGATAGAATAGTATCTGAAGAACCGTTTTACTTTTTCAGCGACTTCACGCGGCGGCAAGTGGTCCCACTCCTGCACTAATTTCTCAAACATGCTAACGGGACCGCACTGCTCCATTTTTCGGAGCTGCCCGAAGCGACTCAATTCCGCGTAAGTCATTCCCATATCGTCTTCATCTGTCTGCGTGTAGGTTTCAGTTATCGGTTCGAGTTCCGCTGTCGGGGGTGCCTCTATAATTTCAGCAAGTGCGGAATAACCGAGCGCATCTTTTGCCCAATTCAGGAATCGACGCAAATCGTGTTTGCTAATACCACCGATCGGGTTGATGTCGCCGCTACTGCAATCGTATTTTGTCAGGTAGCCGCGCAGTGCCTCGTCGACGTTCCCAGTCCCTAAAACAAGAAGTGTCCCTTGACGGTTTCGCGTCCACGGCATCATCTGTGCAAAGAGATAACTAATCACCATCCGCAATCTCGCCTGTATGTTTTGGAGTGCCTGATTTTCTGTATATGTTCCGCCCTCGACCTTGAATCGGGGTGTCTTCTGCGTGATACGGGTAAAAAGCGATTGTAGGGCGTTAACAAGACCATCCATGTTGATATTCAGATGGGACGCGCCTATCTGTTCAGCGAGTTGCTTCGCACGCTTCTGCGTTTCACGGGAACTGTTCTCGGTCCCAATATAACACGTATACAACAAGCGATTCGCAAGCACACACGGATCCGTAAAAACATCCGGCGTTTCATCCTTCTCCAACCATCGTTCAACGTCGCTGATGACCGTTTCATCATTTTCACGGATCGCTTTAGCGACGAGTTGACACATCGAACCGACAAGCGTCGCAACCGCTCCGCTGTCCGCACCACCAGAAAGCGGAATGAAGTACCCCGCTGCCTCCGATCTACGCAGATAATCCCAAAGCCAACACGCTGGACCGAGAGCTATCTCTTCTTCTGGTTTGTGGTAACGCGGAACGATTGGAAAAGAAGATTGGACATCCATCCTTCCATCCTTCCATCCTTCCATTCCCACGTCAAAATCTACATCAATCTGCGGCAGTGCCACCGTTTTGCTCGCTTGGACAGCACGACTCGCCTTCGTCCCCCGATAGGCGCGCACATCGTCAAGGTTCACTGTTGCCGTGATGACCTCTACATCTTTGAGTGAGAATTGAGTGCCTTGCGCCAAGATTTCGCCATTTTGGGCAATCAGTGCGCATCCGTCAAAATAGAGTCGGCCCCCGTCGCACCCCTGTTGGTTTGCATAGAGGTAGACTCCGCCGTTTTTCTCACTGGCATTTCGGATCAGCGCGATGCGAGTGTCCAATTTCCGCAATTCATGGTGAGAGCCTGACCCATTTGCGATAATCTCCACCCCGGCATTGCCGAAATGGATATGCGGACTCATCGGCACAAACAGCTCCTCACACGTCTCAGATGCCAAGAGTGTATCACCCGTGGCAATCGCTGCGATACCGATGGGTACTTTCTGTTGTCCCGTAAGTTCGCGAATCTCGCGCGGTAGCGTGTAGCGTTCGGTTGTCCAACCGTGTTCCCATGCCGCAAACCACCGATGCTCCCGATAGTTACCATCGCTTGCCAAGAACATTTTTGGACGAATCAACAGCAACTTGCCATCTAACACAAAGACCCGACAGTTATACCTGACATTTTTGTGCATGACCGGCATACCGATGTCGCAGAGAATGCCGTCTGTGTGTTTCCCTTTAAGGATATGTGCCAGCGATTCCCAACTGTGTTGGAGTGTGTCTAACTCCAGAAAATGGTCTTCACAAGAATATCCCGTAATCTCCAGTTCCGGTCCCAAGCGATACCGCGCCCCGCGCGCTTTCGCTATCTCGATGGATTCAATGATACGCGCAGTATTCCCCTCAAAGTCGAGGCTCCACTGGTTCAGGTTACACGTTGCAAGGACTGCTTTCATCTTTTTAATTATTCGTTGCGGTTCGGACTTTCACGCGTCCCCAGACCGTTGTTAACAGATGGGGTTGTGGTGAGACCGGTAAAGAGAACGCTGGATCGAACCAATCCGCATCGTAATTCGAGCCTCTGTCCGTAAGTTGTTCCGATCTACCCCCAGCTAAAGCGACTTTGAAAAGTTGATCTTCTCCACCGGCTTCCCTCTGGTAAACGAGCACATCGCCCTGGGGTGCCACAGCCGGATTCGAGACTTCCCCTTCTACTTTAACCTTACGCGGTTCCCCGTTCTTCTTGCGGTTTACAATATAGAGTCTCATGACAGGAGCCGGCACAAGATCCGCCAGGTTGATGCCGGTGAAGACGAATTGGGCGCCATCAGGTGTCCATGTAGGGTCAAATATCAAAGGAAACCCGTCTGGCGAGATTTCCTCTTTTGCCTTGGTTCGCACATTAACAATCTCAATTCTGGGTTTGGCTATCTGTATACCCCCAAATTGGTCGTTTATCGGTAGGAGCACCTCGGCAGACATAAAGGCGATCTCAGAACCATCGGGTGCCCAGTCAGGATCCATACCAATGGCTATCCTTTTTTCATTCCGTCCGTCAATTGAGGCTGTGTAGATAGCGATCTCACCGCCATCAACCCGATAGTAGGCAATCTGTTCGCCATCGGGTGACCATACCGGATGCCGCCGCTCCATTCTTGTACGAAAAACACGCCGAATACTGTCACCAGCGGCATCCATCACATAGATATCTGAAACCTTCCCGCCCCGATCCGAGGCAAACAGAATCTGTCTACCTGTCGGCGACCAGGCCGGTGTGTAATCGTTCCCGCGATGATGGGTTAAATTTGTCTGTCCACTGCCATCGGGGTTCATAATGTAAATTTCAGAATTGCCGTCTCGGTTCGATACAAACACAATTTTCTCTGTGGCAGGCCTCTGTGCCGAAACTGGTGTAAGAGGCGCGAGAACGAATAGACCCAGCCCACAAACAAGAAAAAAATGGATAAATTTCATTGTAACTCCTCCTACGCTGGGCGAGGTTTCCAACCTCGCCTTTTACTTATAACAATCCTGCAAATCCTAATTCAGACAACTTACTCACAACCCATAACCCCTCACGTTTTCTGTGGTTTCTTACGTGCCGCCGGAAATAGGATATTGTTCAAAATTAACCGATACCCCGGCGAGTGTTTGTGCAAATCGAGGTTCGTCGGGATTTTTCCTTCACCCACAAGGTGACGATAATCCTCTGGGTCGTGTCCACCGAGAAACGTCCAAGTACCTTTTCCTAATTTACCGTGGATATATTTTGCGTAGTTCGTGCCTTCCACCTCTCCGAGAATCGTGACAGAGCCGCGAATCCTATCCATGTTAAACGATGTTGTCTGTCCAAGGTAGCCCGGCACAACGCTCACATGATTTTGTGTGAGCATTGTTGGAATCGGATCGTGCTTTGCTGCGAACTCAAAAAGCTTAAAGTCCTCAACACCGCTCTGTGCATCCCTATCAGGATTCGGGTTGTCTATATCCGAGAATTCGTATCGGTACGGATTCGTATAGAGTTTAAAATTCTCAAACGCCAAGGTCCGCTGAAAATCAAGGTGCGCCTCCGCATCTGTCTCAATCGGTGTTCCGTCTAATTCAGGTGCAACGATGTCGATGGCTCCGCCGCGTGTTGCCAATGCGATATCCAAGGTTTCAGGGGCAGAACACATTGCAAAGATGAACCCACCGTTGACAATATAGTCCGATATCATCTGTGCCGTCTGTCCCTTGTGCTGTGGGACGCGTCGGAATCCCGCCTCCGTAGCGGCTTGCTCAAACATCAACATTCGTTGTTGATACCAGACCTGCGTCGAAAACGAGGCGTGGAACTTGCCGTGCTGCCCCGTGAAGTCCTCGTGGTGCAGATGTAGCCAATCATAGTCATCTGTCTCTAAAACACCGCTCTGCACCTCTTTATCCCAGATGACATCGTAGGGAATCTGTGCGTAGTCCAGTGCAATTTTAACAGCATCGTCCCATGGATCCCGATAAGGCGATGCCTCTGAGGGTGCGTATACCGCAATCTTCGGAGCCTTTTCCAATAGAATCTCGTCCATATTGCTGCCTTGAAGGACAGATTCCTTGATGCTGCGATACGCGGCATTGTCCATCCGTTCAAAGCTGACTCCCATGAGCGCAGCACGCATTTGGACATCCGGGGAGTCCGGCAGCACAAATGCGCCGCCACGATAGTTCAACCACCAGTAGCAACGGTACTCCCGTGGGACCTCCAATGCCCAGTATGTCAAGCCGTAAGCCTTCAGATGGTTCGTCTGTGCCCCGATGTCCATCGGTATCAGCAGCCATTGCGCGGCGGCGATGTTTGTACCGATAAGGAACAATAGAAGGACAAGGAATGAGGTGCTAAGACCTCTGCTTAGGATATAGAAACGTTGGGTGTGTCGCGTATTCATCAGTTTTTCCCTGGTGTGTTTATTTGTAAATTACCTGCGGCAGCTGCCGGTTCACGTCCAAATACGACGTGTCCATTGTGTATCAGTGCCGTCTCGGTAGTTTCTGGGTGGGTCGTATCAATTTTCCAAAGTTGCCCGTTGTTTTCGTAGATAATCCACCGTCCATCCGGTGGCACCCAGGCTGGATGCGAGCCTCCCCTTTGAGTCAACTGCTTTTCTGTGGGAACACCTTCACTTGAATAGGTGACGAGCCATATCTGTTGGTAATCGCCGACCTTTCGTGTGAATGCCAATTGATTCGGATTCGCGGGCGACCACGTCGGTTCTATATCGTCTGTGTCTGGCGATATTACAATCGGCTCGACACTCTGTGCGATTTGATCGAAGGCGTAGATGTTTCGTCTCTGTTGCCCATCCACAGGAATCGCTGCTTCCGGATTTTCGATGCTCCCTGCAGTAACATAAGTTAGCATCGTGCCGTCGCTATTCCAGGCAGGTGTGAAACTTTGCAGTGCTGTTGACGGCACAGTGAGCTCGGAGCCACTCGGAATATGCAGTATAACGACGCGACTTCGATCTCCGAACTCCGGACGTGTATAAGCAACGTATTGTGCATCGGGCGAGATCGCGACATCGTCCGCCATTTTTCGTCTATCGAAAAGCAGACCACCATCCGGCATTTCACGGTTCCGAATAATAACGTTCCCGTCTGTGTCCTGATAAATGAGTGTCCCATCATTTGCAACAGTTGGATTGTCTCCAATACCTAATGGTGTACTGTTCCCATCAGGCGAGATCCCCCAAATCATGCCGTCGTAAGCGAAATAGATAAACAAAAGATTGGAAGACTGGATGGTTGGAAGATTGAGACCTGCCTCTCTTTTTCCATCCTTCCCGCCGTCTTCCTTTTCAATCAGGATGCCCGCTTTGGGGGTAAAACGTCCTGTATCACCCAGTTCCCACCCGGCCCCGTTTGCTTTCCAGACAAAACTGATCCCTTTTGTCCAGTAGTTCCATTATTCGTTTAAACGTCCACCACGGGTGACACGAAAGATGTCTTCGGGTTCTCCATAACGTTTCCTAATTTCCCAGCGTCCACCGTCCTCAATTTCCGCCATATTTCCGTCTGCATCGATGTAAATTGCGAGAACTGCAATGTCAATATGTGCTGTTGTTTCTCCAGGGAATACATGAACTGCTGTAGGTTCACCGCGGACGGGATGACGTGTGCCGTATATGCCAACGCCATCGGCGATACCGGTTTTCTGGTCGTTGTTTGCGTCCACGACTGCCATGACGTAATAGCTGCCCGGTAGCACATTGACTTGGTAACTGCCATCGCTTGAAACAGTAATCGGCATCGCAATCGGTGTACTGAAGTCAGGGGCGTAAGAGAGCGTCAGTATTCCCTGCTGGACAGTGTGTCCGTCCCATACGATACGTCCGGCGATGCCGCCTTGTTCAATATGTGCTTCAATACTGGGTGGCGTGGCATGAAGCCGTCCATCGTCATCGTAGCGTGCACTTATCACGAGTTCAATTTCTTGGGTTTCGCCTTCTACTAAGGTGAGTGCAGTTGGGGGCTGTGCCGTGATGTCTATTGTACCGTAGCCGCCTAAACCGTCCCCTTTACTATATCTACCATTCTTATCCGCATCCAGATTAGCGATAACATAGTATTCATCCGGTGGGAGTGCTAAACGGAACGCACCCCCAGGTGCCGTTTCGCCACTGGCAACCGGAGCGACTAAGGCGGGGTCTGAATACACTTCAAGCCGTGCGGTTACATCCCCGGGCACCGGAGACACGATGCCTGTGAGCGTGCTGGTCGCTGCTTTTTGCGTCTTCTCACGAGTTTGATAGGTGGCAGTGATTGCGATTTCTATATTTTCAGTGAATTTGTTCACAGAAACCAAAACGGGCTGTGGGAAATTCCCACGTTTCCGCATATCCTCAACACCGTAGAAGCCAAAGTCGTCCCCTGTATCCAGTTTATTCGTCCTGTTGTTATCCACAATCGCCATCAGGTAGTATTTGCCCGGCGGTAGATTGAGCGTCCAGCTGCCAGCGTCTGTCACTCTGGCGATACCCGCACGATATTTCCACGATAAATCTGTATACGCAAGAATGAGTGCTTGTAAACCGGCTCGGAGCGATTTCGGATTTTCTGGTGCTTGGCGGACAAAACGCAGTGTCCCACTACACCCCGATGTCGCTTTGCGCAACTCCGTCTGGAATTGCTGGAGTTGGCTCGGTTCGTATTCGGATAGTGGAACGACCGTTGGTTTATTATCAATGTAGGTCGCTCGTGCGGTTATCGGGATCTCTAAACCCCGAATCTTTTCTCCGTCTTGGACTTCAATCACCTGTTTGTTTTGATTCTCATTGCCCCAGTCGGTAATTCCGAACATACCCAAGCCATCACCTGTATCAAAGCTCCCAGATTTATCAACATCTACATAAGCAACGAGATAATAGCGTCCGGGTTCCACACGGAGTGTGAATTGTCCATCGCCGAGCTGTGGGATTCCACTAATATAAACCTGTTGGAGTGCTTCGTCCCGATAAACAGACACACTTG
>VXZL01000154.1 GCA_009845505.1 Candidatus Poribacteria bacterium
AATTTACGAATTCTGCTACACTCCTCTCATCAAAATTCTCAAACAATGGGAGGTTAAAAGACCGTGAGACACGTTTGTTTAGTCTTGTTTATTACTGTATTTGCTATAACTTCTGCCTTTGCAGGGATCCCTGACGATGCCGATTTGCTTTCATGGATTGGTGAAGGGAGTGGAAACAAAGCCGTTGATGGAACCGGAAACGGGAATGATGGCACATTTCACGGTAACGCCAAGTGGGTTGCCGATGGCAAATTTCAGGCAGGGATTTCCCTCAAAGGCGCGGAAACCTACATGGAAGTCCCCGATCAGATCGCTGAAGAAGGAAGCCTACTCTTCTGGTTCAAACCCGATTGGGACGGCTCCGATGGTGACGATTATCGGATTTTTGATGCCAGTTTCGGACCCATTTACTTCTTCGTGTCCAAAGGGGCTAACCACGCTGACATTAACCCCGAAGATTTCGGTTTCTATTTTGAAGCGGCTGACGATGCCGATTGGCAGGATGTTGAATTCGATCCAGCAGGGGTCATCAAAAAAGATAAGTGGTTTCATGTCGCGGCCACATGGGACTTTGGAGGCGGAAATCCTTTCCTATACATTGACGGTGCCGAGGCAGCAACCAGTGGTAAGAAAATCACTGGCGGTTTCCCAAAACTACACGAAAAACCGAGATTCGGATGGGAAACGATTCCATACATCCCCCTGCAAAACGGCGCAGAAGGCATCATTGATGAAATCTCTTTTTGGCAACGTGCCCTTGATGAAGATGAGATCCAGGAGATGATGGATACCAGTTTGGATGTCAAAGCGGAGGGGAAACTCGCTGTTACATGGGGCGATTTAAAGGTCACTCGCTAACAACGCAGTTGGACAAACTGTCCATATAAAACCTTATTTTTGTAAGTCTGGCGATGCATTTCGCCAGACTTTTTTGTTTTTTAATTGAACTTTTTAAACCTTTAAAAAAGCGGTTCCGTTGTCCTCCCTAAAGCCCGAGGCAGCCAGAGACTCAAATCTGGAATATAGGTCACCAATATTAACGCTATCAATAGCAAGACAATAAACAAGAGAACCGAACGGTAGAGCACAACGACTGACCGATCAAACTTCATGCTGGAGATGAATAAATTCATGCCAACCGGCGGGGTCAAATAACCGATCTCAAGGTTCGTTAAGACGATGATGCCCAAGTGCGCTTTGTCAATTCCGAACTCTTCGGCGATAGGCAGCAACAACGGGACAACGATGATGACCGCTGAAAAAATGTCCATCAGACACCCGACGATGAGCAGAAAAATATTGAGTCCAATGAGCGTGATAACCTTGTTTTCTGTGGTCGCTTGAATCCAATCGAGGACAGTTGTCGGTACATCAAGCGTGATGAGGTAGTTTGTCAAACCTAAAGCGATACCCAGAATGATGAGGATTGCCCCGACAAGCAGCGTACTCTCTTTGACAATACGCGGTAAGACTTTCACTGAAATGGAGCGATGGATGCCAAATTCCACGATACAGGCATAGATAGCCGTCAGCGCGGCGGCTTCATCCAATGTAACGAAGCCCGAGATGATACCACCTAACACAACAAACGGAAGAAGCAGCTCCCATTTTACGTCCCAGAGCGTTCGCAGAAAAACGCGAATATCGAACGGTGTGGTCTCAATCCGTTTGGCAAGACTCCATCCGCAGCAATAGAAGCTCAAAATACCGAGGATCAGCAGGCCCGGAATAATACCCGCAAGGAACATCCTTTCGATAGGTACCTGAGCGATAATCGCGTAGAGAATCAGCGGAACACATGGCGGAAATAGGAGTCCGATACTCCCGGAAGCCGTCACCAAACCGAGCGAGAATCTGTCGCTATACGTCTGACGCAGGATTGGATATAGTAATCCGCCGAGAGCGATAATCGTTACGCCAGACGCGCCTGTAAAAGTTGTGAAGAAGGCGCAAGTTCCAAGGACAACCACGGCAATCCCGCCGGGTAACCATCCAACGCTGGCACGCGCAAACGCAATCAACCGCTGCGGTGCCTTCCCTTCAGCGATGATATAGCCCGCAAAGGTGAAGAGTGGGATAATCAGGATTGTCGAATTTCTCGTGAGTCGGTTGAAGTCGATGAGGATCGTTGAAATCGGTTCGCCTGCCGTGAGGTATCCGATAATTGATGCACCACCTAATAGAACAAAGAGTGCACCGCCGAAAAGCGCGAAACCTACCAGTCCAATACCAATGATGAGACCCATTATTCCGGCACTCCTTTACTCACGTCGGGAACCGCTCCGCTATTTGTTAAACGGATGCCAATCTGAAGGGCGAAGTGAAGTCCGATGAGGACAAATCCGACCGGAATAATGCTCTTTGCCCACCACAAGGGGATGTTACCTATTAGTACAGCCTCGCTTGATTGTTCATCTATAACGAAATCGAAGCCGTAGTATGCTAAGATGCCGACAACAATCAGAGCGAGGCAATCAACACTCAGGTTACTCCATCGCGTGATTTTTTCGGGAAGAATTCGGCTAAGCACATCAATACTGATGTGTCGTCTCTCACACGTGGCAAGCGCAGCACCAAGAAAACACAACCAGAGCGTCAAATGCTGGAGCATTGTATCGCTCCACGCCAGACTCATTTGAAACCCATAGCGCAAGACAATTTTGAGGACCGCAAGTCCTAACATCATTGCAATAATCGCACACAGCAAGCCGGTTTCAATCTTACCCAGACCGGTATTGATACGCTGTAGAAACAAAGCCGTGTTGTGTGGGACTTGCGGATGCTCGGAGCTTGCTTTAGAGAAATCGTTCATGAGTTATTTCCCTTGCGCTAACACCTGGATCCCCGCCGATGGCAGTACAGCAACTTTCGCGTTTGCGGGCAGCTTATCAGCAAATAGCGCAATGAGTTGTTCGAGATCACGGAAGAGGAGTGCCCCCGGGTGCTTCTTGTAAAAATCGTCCACTAAAAAGTGTTCTGACCAGACGTGCAATTGCTCTTGATTCCCAAGCTGTGGTGCAGGGAGTTCAGATGCTGTCCGCTCCGCTTTCTGTTCAAGGAAACGGGCGTAGTCGATTTGATCGAACAGCCCATGGTAGCAGATGCCGTCACTCGCTGGATTCAGTGCCATCTTATACGCTTTCTCAAAATGACGCGTTGCCCAGAGGGCTTTGCCCGTCTGGATTGGATCGCTATCAAGCGGATAACAGTTTAGCACAACGAGATCTGTCTCTTTCCGGCTCGCTTCTGGGATCTCTGTGCCGTAAGTCTCCAAAGCGAAGTGCGCGCCTTTCCGATGCGCCTGTACAAAATCGCCGACGAACAACCCGCAGATTTCACGACGACTGTTGAGCACTGTGTTGACGATCACATCAAGACCCAAGACACCTGCCACGGCTTCAGAGAAATCACGGTGGTCCGGTTCACTGCCTTTTCTTTCTATAACAGCGTGTCCACGACTCGGTGAGAAAGAGTGGAAATAGAACATCGTCGTGAAACCGGCAATTCCTGGGACAACCAATTTCGCACCACCACCGAAACCGACGGAACCGTGCGGATAGATACCACCCAAACAAATCTTGAAATCCGCATCTGCAACAACTCGGTTGAGATAGATCGGCATGCCGTTATCAAGGCTCCCTAATGCACGGAGATCACCGCTCATAAAATCGTGGCTGGTGGCTTCGTGCGCAGCGGCAACGTCTGCCCCAATCTTTTTCGCAACTTCTTCATCGGTGAGGGGACGGTGGGAACCGCCACCAACAACAAATCGGATCTCGGATTTCGGGACACCCGCTGACGCTAATTCACGCAAGAGGAAAGGAACCACTGTCGCAGCGGGGGTCGGACGACTCAAATCGTCTACAATGATAGCAGCACTTTTCTTGCCTTTTGCGAGGTCTGAGATGCGGGATGTGCCGATTGGCTCAGCAAATGCTTGTTCAATTTGGGCATCCGAAAGCACAGGTGCATCCTTGGGACCTAATGTTTCGACCTCCCAACCCGAAGGAAAATTCAGCGTCAATTCTTCATCCCCGTACCATGCACGGGAGTGGACTGTAGCAGTGTTGTTCATACGGTTTCTCCATTTACTGGATCAGTCTCTGGGACTAATACCTGAATTCCGGCTGCTGGCAAGACACCGACGCGCGCCCGTGCCGGAAGTTTCTTTGCGAAGAGTTGAATCACTTGTTCAAGGTTGCGAAAAAGGCGTGCCGCTGGGTATTCCTTGTAGAACTCATCTGCCCCAAAGTGCTCAGACCAGACGTGTAGTTGGTTGCGTCTTCCGATTTCCGGTGCTGGAGGTTCGGACGGAATCTGTTGCGCCCGCTGGTGGAGGTAACGTGGATAATCAAGTCTATCGTACAGTCCGTGGTAACAGCTGCCGTCACTCGCTGGGTAGAGGGCTAATGTATAGGCGTTCTCGAAATAGCTAAAAGCCGCCAACGCCTTGTCGAGTTGGATCGCATCAGAATCAAGTGGGTAGCAGTTGACTATAACTAAATCGGTCTCTTTTTCGTTAATTTCAGATATCGGTGTGCTATAAGTATCCAAGGCGAAACGCGCCCCTGCGCGATGTGCCTTCACAAAGTCACCTACGAACACCCCAGAGATCTCGCGATAACTATTCAAGGTAACGTTTGCGATAGCGTCAAGGCCGAGAATTTGTGCTGCCCTCTCAGCACAGTCGCGTCGGTCAAGTGCTACCTCTCCCTCAATTACTGCGGGACCACGGCTCGATGAGAAAGTATGGAAATAGAATATTGTCGCAAATCCTGCGACACCCGGGACAATCAACTTCGCACCCCCGGTAAAACCGACGGAACTGTGCGGATAGATGCCCCCGATACAGATTTTGAAATCCGCATCTGCAACGATACGATTAATATAGATAGGCATGCCGTTATCAAGGTTACCCAATGCCCGGAGATCGCCTGCCAGGAAGTTATGGTTTGTTACCTCGTATTCCGCAGCCACATCTGCCCCAATCTTTATAGGGATCTCTGCATCCGTTAGGGGACGATGGGAACCGGGTCCAACAACAAAACGGATTTCGGACTTTGGAACACCCGCTACCGTTAACTCGCGCAAGAGAAACGGGATAACTCTTGCAGCAGGTGTCGGGCGACTCAGATCATCCACAACAATCGCGGCACTTTTTTTGCCTTTTGCGAGTTCTGAGATGCGAGGCGTGCAGATTGGCTCAGCGAATGCACGTTCGATTTGTGCGTCAGAGAGGGCAGGGGCATCCTTAGGTCCTAACATTTCTACTTCCCAATTGGTTGGGAAATTCAGTGGCAACGCCTTGTCTCCGTACCAGGCACCGGAACGAACTGTAATAGTATTATTCATAAATGCTTCCCATCTTAAAATAATATGATTGGAATGGTCTAATTCGTTGAACTTTCTTAGCACACAATATACTTACGGGTTATCAGTAATTTCAAGTTTGGGGTTGGCATCCACAGGCGGCTTAACAGAGTGATTCTCGCCCTTGATTTCAAACGCAGAGCCTACCTCCTCCAAAGGTTCGACTGAAAGGCGACATCCAAGAGCGGTGAGAATAGTTCTGAGTGTATCTATCCGCGGTGCCTTTTCACTGGATAGCTCTTTCAATAGTACTTGTAGTTCAGTGTGAGTATGCTTGGCGAGTTTAGATATTTCACTTTGCGCTTCAACAGCACTCTCAAGTGCCATCTGGACAGCAGCAATGTTTCCGTGTGTTTGATACTCTTCCATAACCGCTTCAAGATAGCCAATGACATTTCCTCTATCAACGAGTTGTTCAATGAGAACTTCGCGCCATTCTCGGTATTTTCTCATCCGTATGTCTCCTTATGTTGTCTCCAATAAGTTTTTGCACGTACAATATCTCGCTGCTGTGATGACTTATCACCGCCACAGAGCAGCAAAACGATTGTGTTATCGACTTGTCCAAAATAGATGCGATAGCCGGACCCAAAATGAAAGCACAATTCAAAAACACCATCACCTACAGATCCATAGTCGCCAAGACTGCCTAATTCGATTAAATCAAGCCGTGCCTGGATCCGATCATGTGATTTTGTATCTTGAATAGATTGGAACCATATAGAGAAAGGTTCTCGTCCATTTGCATCCCGATAAACTTGCAATCTTCTTGGATGTGCGTCGCGCATTGATACGTTGTCGTCCGCTCCCTCTCGTGTAGTTTTATGATAATTTTCGATTTTTCAAGAAGCATCACACTCTCTTGATTGCTCTTGGTGGCGAAGCACCGCCGCAATGAATTCCCGAAAAAGCGGGTGTGGTGCAAGCGGTTTTGATTGAAATTCGGGATGAAACTGTGAACCCACCATCCACGGGTGATCCATCACCTCAGCGATTTCGACGAGGCTTTCATCCGGCGACAGTCCACTAAAACAGAGTCCGGCTGCTTCTAATTCCGAGCGATACGCGTTGTTCAGTTCATAGCGATGTCGATGGCGTTCTACAATGATGGGTTGCTGATAGGCAGCATAACTTTTGGTATTTTCTTTAAGCACACAAGGATAGATGCCGAGTCGCATTGTCGCGCCGAGATCAGCGATGGCACGTTGATCAGGCATCAAATCAATGACCGGATAAGGTGTTTCTGAATCTACTTCTGTGCTGTTTGCGGCTTTTAAGTGAGCGGCGTGTCTGGCAAATTCAATCACAAGGCACTGCATACCGAGGCATAATCCGAAGTATGGAATCCGATTTTCACGAGCGTATCGCGCGGCGACCAGCATCCCTTCGATACCCCGATAGCCGAATCCACCGGGGACCAAGATTCCATCAACATCTGAAAAAACGCTGTCAAGGTCCGGTTGTTCTGTGAGTTCTTCAGAATCCATCCATTCTATATCAACAGCGGCTGCGTTGGCAATCCCACCGTGCTTGAGGGCTTCCTGTACGCTGATATACGCATCGCTCCCCGTTGTATATTTTCCGACAACGGCGATTCGTATTTCGTGTTTCGGGTTTTTCAGTTTTTCAACCATCGCAGCCCATTCAGCGTCCATCGGTGGACGTGTTTCGAGTCCAAGCCGCTTTAAAACGAGATGTCCCATACCTTGCCGTTCAAAATTAAGCGGGATTTCATCAACACATTTCGTGTCGAGCCCTTCAAAAATGTATTCTTCACTGATCCCGCAGAGGAGCGCGATTTTCTGACAAAAAGCCTCCTCCAAGGGCTGGCTGGTGCGGCACAGCAACAGATCGGGTTGAACCCCTAACTCTTGGAGCTTGCGAATGCTATGTTGGGTCGGTTTGCTCTTGCTTTCGCCGTTAGGTAGGGTGTAAATGAGGGATACATGGAGGAACAGCGTGTTCTGACGGCCCACCTCGACCGCCATCTGCCGAATCGCTTCGACGAAAGGGGGCATTTCAAAGTCACCGATCGTTCCACCGATCTCCGTAATCACAATCTCGGCTTCGTTATCTTTACCGATCTGGTAGATGCGGCGTTTGATTTCGTCGGTAATGTGCGGAATTAACTGCACCGTCTGACCGAGGTAGTCCCCGCGTCTTTCCTTCGCGATTACTTCGCTATAGACGGATCCAGTGGTGAAGTTGGAGTATTGATTGAGGTCGATACCGAGAAAGCGTTCATAGTTCCCGATGTCAAGATCGGTTTCCGCGCCGTCATGCGTGACAAAGACCTCGCCGTGCTGAAACGGGTTCATCACACCCGCATCAACATTCAGATACGGATCAATCTTGACGACAATCACCTTGAAACCGCGATTAATGAGCAGTCTGCCCAAGGACGCGGTAGTGATTCCTTTGCCGATACCTGAGATAACCCCCCCGGTCACAAAAATATATTTTGTCATTTTTACGTTATAATGCCCTCCTTGTACTACAAAAAATACTATAGTTTCCGCATTGACCATCCGGTGTCAGTTTGTTTCTAAAATTTGTTTTACCCGCTCTAAGTCAGCCGGAACATCAACACCAATAAGTGGTGTGTCGGTTTCGACGACGTGGATAGGGACACCGTGTTCCAAAAAACGGAGTTGTTCTAAACCTTCTGCGAGTTCATAAGGCGTGGACTTCCACTTTGTGAAAGCGAGGAGTTGGTCTCGACGGTAAGCGTACAAGCCGACGTGTCGATATACAGGAAATTTGTGAAGTTCATCCTCACCGATTCTTCCCGGTATAGACGCACGCGAGAAATACAACGCATCTCCCCACAGGTTTGTAACGACTTTAACGACGTTAACGTCTCGATAGTCTGTAGCAGTCTCAACCCGCTGTTTCAACGTACAAACTTGCACCTCGGGTCTGTCTATGAAAGGTTGTAGCATCGTGTCTATCTGCGCAGGTTCAAGCAACGGTTCATCGCCTTGAATGTTGGCGACAATATCACATCTTAATCCTTCTGCAACAACAGCGACGCGCTCAGTGCCAGTCGCACACGGACCCGTCATTTGGACATTTCCACCGAATTGAGTTACCGCATCGTAAATCCGCTGGTCGTCTGTAGCGACAATAACTTCGTTGAGCATTTTTGCGCGGCACGCGCTTTCGTAGACGTGTTGCACCATCGGCTTCCCAAGCAGATTTGCTAACGGCTTTCCCGCAAAACGACTTGAGGCATAGCGAGCTGGGATGATTCCTACACTTTGCAACCTTATGCTTCCTTTATAACATCCTAAATTCTTTAGGACTTACGCACTGTCCTCTTTTGTAGCATAACCTGTTAGGTTGTGCCATCCAAACGCTTGTGTTTGTCCAAGTATCTCTATTTCACAGAAGGTCCGACAGTCAAAATTGCGTTCGTCCTATTCTTTATATTTCGCAATAAGTAGTTTTGGGATTGTTAAATTAGATATTACAAGTTATCAGCAG
>VXZL01000615.1 GCA_009845505.1 Candidatus Poribacteria bacterium
GCGCTGTATGGGCAACAGGGACATCGCGTTAAATTTGTTTCCGTTACAAACGGTGATGCTGGACACCACGAAATGGGTGGCGGTCCCTTGGCACAACGACGATATGCTGAAGCACAAGCCGCTGCTGAAGTTATCGGTATTGAATATGAACTGCTGGATAATCACGATGGCGAACTGATGCCGACATTAGAAAACCGTTACAAGATTATTCGCGCGATTCGTGAGTTCCAACCAGACCTAATTATGACGCACCGTCCGAACGATTACCATCCCGATCATCGGTATACCTCAACTTTGGTGCAGGATGCGGCGTATATGGTGACCGTCCCGAATATCTGTGCGCTTACACCGCATTTAGAGACAAACCCGGTTATTGCCTATTTAAGCGACGGTTTCATGAAACCCTACCCGTTTACACCGGATGTTGTTGTCGGTATCGACGCTGTTATTGAACAGAAACTTGATATGCTCCACTGTCACGTATCACAGTTCTATGAATGGCTGCCTTACAACAGCGGCAGATTGGACAGTGTGCCTACTGATGCCTCGGAACGTCGCGCATGGCTCGCCGAAGGACGTTTAAATCGTTTTCGCGACACAGCCGATAAATACCGGGATTTGCTGATAGCACGCTATGGTGAAGCGTCGGGGACCCAGATTCAATATGCTGAGGCGTTTGAAGGATGCGAGTACGGTTCACCATTGACAGCAGAAAATATCCCTACCCTCTTTCCGTTTTTCCAATAAGGAGTCTCATTTTAGCCACATGCCAACGGAACAAGCCAGTGCCAAAACGCTTATGGTTATTGTGAGCGTGATCGGTCTTATTTTTGCGATAGTTATGGTTATCCTCTTTTTCAACGCTGCCCCAGCGCGTTCTAACATTGAAGAGCATCGCGCTTCAGAGGAAAACGCTGACTGTCTGAAATGCCATCTAATCGGAGACGAAACGTCACCGACAATGCCGCATTTGAATCTCGGTAAATGTGTCCTCTGCCATGGACTCTCAAAAGAGGAACCCCAATAGGTGCTATCGCGCAGCCGCCGATTCAGAAACCGCTTTGATGCCGACCCAAGTTATATCATCTTCTGTTTCACGTATAACCTGTAAGCACCGAAACCGGTTCTCTTCCAGAACCGATTTAATCTGTCCGAGCTCTGTATCAAGTATCCCTGAGAAGATGACAGTTCCCGCCTCGTGAAGCCGTGGCGCGCAGTATGGGATGATAGGGAGAACCACTTTCGTTAGGATATTCCCGATGATGAGGTGGTATTTGCCTTCTACGTCCTTGAGACCATCGCCTTGGGACAAGTGGACTTTTCCTGCAACGCTATTTGCTTCAAAATTCGCTGCTGCAACGGGAATGGCTGTCGGATCTAATTCGATTGCGTCAACCCGTTGTGCCCCCAGTTTCACAGCGGCAATGGTTAAGATACCAGACCCAGTTCCGATATCGGCGACGTGGTAGTGTGATTCAATCACGGCTTCCAATAGTTCGAGGGAGAGTCGCGTGGTAGGATGTTGTCCTGTCCCGAATGCCATCCCCGGATCAAGTCGAATGACAACGTCTGTTTCATTGTGAGGCGCGTCGCGCCACGTTGGTATGATGAGAATTTGTTTTCCAATGCGTTGTGGTGGAAAAGCGGCTTTCCACGCTTCTTCCCAATCCTCAGATTTGACGGGGTGTAAGTCGATTCTGGCGGGGTGTGGCGAAATTCCCCAGGTCGGCAGTTCTGAAAGGAAGTTACGGAGCCGCTGTATGCGTCCACCCACACGGTCATCTAATGGATAGTAGGCAATCAGGTTGACCGTAGACACATCGCTCTCCTTGAGTTCAACGCCTGTCGCGTTCAATTCGAGGAGGAAATTCGCGACCGCCTCAGAAGCCTCTTGGGAGGTGGTTACCGTAATTTTCGCCCAATTCATTTTTTTTTACTATTAAATGGTGAGGTCCGGTGCTATCTATCAGATGTCTTCGTCATCATCATGGCGACCGAGGAGTTTATCCCAAAATCCGCCGTTTTCGTTATGATGCGGTTCACTCCGCAAACTTGCGAATTCCGATAACTTTTCGCGTTCTGCTACATTGAGGTTTTTCGGTGTTTCGATCTCTATAGTAACCACCAGATCGCCTGAATAGGACCGCCTATAATGCGGGACACCTTTGTTCGGGATACGTAACCGCGTACCGTATTGTATACCGGGCGGAATTTGCAACTCTTCAGTTCCATCGATGCTATTGACTTTGATTTTTGCGCCCAAGGCTGCTTGAACAAACGAAATCTTGACTGACGTAATGAGATCATTTTGGTTACGTTGAAACCGTTCGTGCGGGGTAACATTGATGACAACAAACAGGTCGCCCGGAGGCGCGCCATTAGCCCCCGCTTCACCTTCGCCACTCAATTTATACTTGAAACCTGTGTCAACGCCTTTGTCAACCTTCAGTTTGATGTCAGTCATATTTCGGACAAGACCCTTTCCGGTGCAAGATGGACACGGTTCTTGAATAATTTCACCTTCACCACGGCAGTTTGAACATGTTCGGGACATTGTAAAGAAGCCTTGCGTTTGGCTGACTTGACCTCTGCCATAGCATTGTGGGCATGTTACAATCCGTGTTCCCTTCTCTGCTCCACTGCCGTCACAGGTCGAACAAGATTCCACGCGTGGCACCTGAATCCTAATCTCTTTGCCATAGATGACATCTTCAAGTGTGACTTCGAGGTTGTATTGTAAACTCCGTCCGCGTTTAGGTGTGCGTTGGGTTGCCCCGAAGCCTCCTAAAAGATCTCCAAAGACATCTCCGAAAATATCGTCAAGGTTCACGCCAAACCCGCCAAAGTCCTGCCCGCTACCCTCTAATCCGGCATGTCCGAACCTATCATAAACTTGTCGTTTTTCAGCCGTACGCAGGACCTCGTAGGCCTCTGTAGCTTCCTTGAATTTATTCTCTGCCTCTTTATCCCCAGGGTTTTTATCTGGATGGAATTTGATAGCAAGTTTACGGTAAGCCCTTTTTATCTCATCGTCATCAGCATCACGATTCACATTCAGAATTTCATAATAATCGCGTTTTTGCGTCATGAATGTACCTTCCTCTTGTGCTATTCGGCTTCGTCAGTAGTATCCTTGTCGTTCAACTCTTTACTCACTTCTTCTATGGTGGGTCCTTGCGAAACGACTACTTGTGATGCGCGTAGAACACGAGTATGCAGCATGTACCCGCGTCGAAATTCTTCCATCACTTCACCTTCTGGTATTTCATCTGATGCGACCGCCATCAACGCCTCATGTCGGTAGGGATCAAACGTTTTACCGACAGCTTCAATAGGTATAAGGCCGTGGTTGCTGAGTGCGGTTAGCAACTGCTTGTGAACAAGTTCGACTCCTTCACTGAAGGTCGTAATTTCGGGTGAGGCATCGTCGGTTTCAACCTTCTCAGTTGCGCTCTTAATGGCGGCTTCAAGGCTATCAAGCACCGGCACCATTCCTTCCAAGATTTCTTCGTTGGCGTACTTGAGTTTTCGTTGGTAGTCGGTTTCCATCCGTTTTTTGGTATTCTCAGCTTCCGCGGCTGTCCGTAGCAATAGATCGCGTTCGGCTTTATATGCTTCGTGGACGTGTTCTACCGCCGCTTCCACCTCTTTTTCGAGTTCGGTACGAAACAACGCTTCGCGTTCGGTTTCATACTGTTCATGCACGCGTTGGACAGTTGCTGCGACTTCTTCTTTGATTTTTGAACTGAGATTCGCAGCTGTTTCTTCAACCGGCGCGATGTGCGCTTCTATCTCTTTTTTGACTTCCGATTTAATTGTGTCAAGTGCTGTTTCTGCGATCTCCCGCATACGTGCAACAAATGTTTTTTCTTCGGGCTCATCAGGATCGTTTTCCTGATTCGGTTCTATTTCTGTTTCTATGTATATCTCTTTAACGTCAGACATGATGAAATCCTTTTTTGTGCAAGTTCGGTTCAAATATAGTAAAGCCTATAATTCCCTTTACATTGGCGAGGTTAGGAAACCTCGACAGCGTGACCGTGAACAGCGTCAGCGAACGCTTTCATCAATTCAAAAGAGCCGTTTTTCTCAAGAACGTTGCCTGTTACAACGAAATCGGCACCCGCTGCCACTATTTTCGCGGCGATTTCCGGTGTACGGATACCGCCACCGACGATGAGAGGAATGTTGATTTGCGCTTTCACTGTAGAGATCATTTCGTTAGGAACAGGATGTGCTGCGCCGCTGCCAGCCTCTAAATACACCATCTGCATGCCGAGGTATTCTGCAGCTAATGCGTGTGGTCCCGCGATATCGGGTTTATCCCGCGGGATGGGTGTTGTTCCACTCATAAATTCAACGGCAGTTCTGCTGCCCCCTTCGATGAGCATGTAGCCCGTAGGGATGGCTTCAAGCCTGTAGCGCTGTATCCACGGCGCAGCTTTCACTTGTTCCCCAATAAGGTAGTTTGGATTACGTCCACTGATAAGACTGATATAGAGGATAGCGTCAGCGTGAGGTGTCAGATGCATCGAATCGCCCGGGAAGAGTACAATTGGGAGTGTTGTCTCCTGCTTAAGTGCTGTTGCGATCGGATGCAAATCGTTGGTTAAAAAGCTTCCGCCCAGTAAAATTGCATCTGCCCCAGCCTTCTCGATCTCACCTGCAAGTTTGGCACACATTGCAAGTTCGCACTCCTCCGGATCAATTAGGACGAAATAACCAGCACTATATTTTTTTAGCACCTCATTAAAGTGATTCAGAACCCAATTTGATCTCAAATGCGATTTGTCCTTTTTTTAGCCATCTTAGATCTCGGCTTGAAAGCTGTCTTTTTTTGACAATCTTGCACGCCGTCTACTCCTTAATGAGAAATTTTACCATATTTACCGCAATTTGTCAAATTCTGTGCTGTCGTGTCAGTTCATAGAGTAGAACACCGGCTGCGACTGCTACATTGAGGGACGATTGCCCTGATGCCATCGGGATGCGGACGAGTTCTGTGCAGGATTCGCGCACTTCTGCGGAGAGCCCTGTGTTTTCGTTGCCTACAATGATAGCAGTTGGTAGTGAGAAACTCGTGGTCTGTAGTTCTTTTTCTGCACTGGATGTTCCACCGAGGACGTTCCAACCTACTGCCCGGAGTCTCGTAACTACTTGGACAATATCTGTTGCGTAATACAATGGCAACCGTCCAACTGCCCCTCGTGACGCACGAATGCAGTTTTTGTGAAATGGACTTGCGCCTATACTGCTTAGCAAGACAGCAGACACTCCTGCAGCATCTGCTGTCCGCAAGGTCATACCTAAATTGTCTGGGTTGGCAATGTTCTCGGCAATGAGCATTGTACATTGCGGACTGAAGTGAAAGTTAGGTTCACCGGCATCTGGCAAAAAGTGTTTGAACTTAAAATGTACCGATGCCACGACCGATGGTACCGGACGGGTTGTGGTAACTGAACCCATCACACCATCACTGACCTGATAACAGGAGATGTTATCTGCCAATGACCGTTTTAGGAGGCTCTTTCCGTTTGGTGTTGCCAGGAGTGCTGTGGTATAAAAGAGTGCTTCAATGGGCAAGCCGTCGCTAACGGCTCGTTCTATCATCAGGTCGCCTTCGACAACAAATTGTGAATGCTCAAGTTTGCCCTTCAAGGTCCCGAGTTTGCGAATATGTGTGGCAACCGCGTCTTTGCGTTTAGAGACAGTCCGTTGCACTGAGACTGTGCCGCTGCCACGTTTAACACCCCGATAAAATCTGCCAGGGTCTGTATGGACGACTTCGCCTTCTAAGATGTCACGAATTCCATTGTCCATCCAATTCTCTATTGGATGAAACATTCCAGAGCATCGTCTTGGAAAAGCGAGGAGTAGTTCCCTCAAACTGCGTTCAGTCGTGGCAGAGAGATAAACCCGATAGTCAACATCAAGCAGATTTTCCGGGGTCATGAGTAAGACCCCATCAAGTGTTTGCCAACCAGTGGTAAGCACCTGATAGGTCGGATGCCATTCTCCGATCTCCAAAAAGGTCTGATATGCCTGTTTAAACTGCAAGACCTCTTCGGCATCTGGGTTTTCTCTTTCTAAGAAAGCGATGACTTCATCGTAGTTTGTCATAGAAATATTCCGAGATAGATTGCACCAAGTCCGACAAATATATCCCATTTCATCCAGTGTTGAATGGAGGCACAACTTTCTTTGGAAGCGTCACGCAATAGCCAAATTGCCAACCCAATCAAGACGAAATCGACACCAATTACAACGGCGAATAGGTAATGCCATGAGTACCACCCGAACAGATACGGGATAGGGCTAAATAGGATAACGAGTGCCATGAAACCGAGCGCTGCTGCTACTGCAAGGTGCCGGTTGAGAATCGCAAGCGTCCTCACACCGTTTTTCATATCGCCGTCTGTATCCTCAAGGTCTTTGATAATTTCCCGTGCCGCTGTAAAGAGGAACGCAAAAATCGCTGGCACGAGTGTGCCTTGCACCGATTCTATCGCTACACCGCCACTAATGAAGGTTACGCCGGTTAAGCCGCTGACGACCAAATTTCCGACAAAGACGGTGCGTTTCAACCAGAAGGCATAGCTGACAAGCGCGACGGATACGAGGATCGCAATGCCTGTTGCGTTTCTATTAATGAGGGTTCCAAGATAGATACCGATGACGATAAGAACTATTGCGAAAATTAAGGCGTGTCGTCTCTGAATCTGTCCAGAAGGAAGGGGTCTTTGGGGGCGGTTAATTCGGTCTATCTTGTAGTCACAATAATCGTTTATGGCATTTCCAGCAGATAGGAGCAATAACGCAGAGATAGAAACTAATAGCAGCCGTGTATCTAACAGATTTTCTGTAGTGCCTTGACTTGCGAATAACCCACCGAGCCATGCGGAGATAAAGGCAATAATTCCGTTCAAAGGACGCGCCAGTTCAAGGTAGGCTAACACCGTTTTCATCTGTTCGTCCCCAATTTTTTCAGCAAGGGATTAGTTAAGGGTTCGGCAGTGTTCCTACGAGGCATCCTCCGACTCTTGAATTTTTGCTTCAAGTTCAGCAACTCGTTTTTGGAGTTTTGCGAATTCTGGGAGCAATTCAGGCAATTTACGGGTCGCGGCGTGGATTCGCAATTCCTGTTTATGTGGACGCGCTGGAAATCCAGAAAGATGACTTCCGGGCGGCATATCCTTTGTGACTGCCGACTTGGCGTAAACAACGCTGTCCTCGCCAAGTGTCAGGTGCCCCGCGGCACCGCCATGCCCCGCGATATTCACCCGGTCACCGAGTATCGTACTCCCAGCAATGCCGACTTGTGCTGCGAGGCAGCAATCTTCTCCAATGACGACGTTGTGTGCAATTTGAACGAGGTTATCCAGTTTGGTACCGCGTTTGATAAGTGTTTCAGAAAGCGTTGCTCTGTCAATGGTGGTATTCGCGCCGATCTCAACATCATCCTCAATGACGACAGTACCAATCTGAGGGATTTTATGGTGCCGGTTGCTAACGGGCGCGAATCCGAAACCGTCGCTACCGATAACAGCACCGCAGTGGATGATCACACGGTCACCGATGGTTACCTCTTCACGGATACTGACATGTGGATAGATGAGTCCATTGGCACCGATTTTAGAGCCTTCACCGATATAAACAAAAGGCTGGATGACAGTGTCATCTCCGATTTCGACGTTGTCTGCGATATAGGTAAACGCTTGGATTGAGACCCGCTCGCCAAGTTTGACATTTTTTCCTAAAATTGCTGTTTCATCGACCCCTGGAAGTGCGCGATGATTTTTGTCCCATGAGAACATTTCCAAGACTTTTACAAAAGCCCAGTATGGATTTTCAACACGAATCGTCGGCTTTCCGTTACCATTGACACCTTGACCGATGATAATCGCGCCGGCTTGCGTCGTTGCAATAGCGGCGAGATATTTCGGGTTGGCAACAAAGGTAATGTGAGTCGGAAGTGCCTCATTGATTCCAGAAACGCCTGTAATTTCAATATCCCCATCCCCTGAGAGATCACCATTGAGGCGTTCACAAATTTCCTTAAGTTTCATACCATTTAGCCATAATCCTTTCTCCGTGGAACTGTATCGGGGTTATAAACCTTGACCACACGGAGTTTAGGCAGTGCTGTGTTATTCGGAGGTTTCGGCTTTTGCTTCGTTCATCAAGCCGATGAGCCGCTGTGTCAAATCAAATTCTTCTTTCACATAAAGCGTAATGAGCCGTTTTTCGAGGATAATGTCAAAGTTTTCGGATTCACCGACTTTGACAATCAGTTCTTGAAGGCTGTTGTAAATGGGTTCCATGAGCTCTTGCTCTTTTTCAAGCAGTGCCTGTTGCCCGATTTCGACCTCACGCTGGTATTCCTGTTGCTTGAGACGAATTTCGTTATCCAAATCCGCTGTCTGTGCCCGTTCGACAAAGAGTTCAGTTTTCGCCTTCTTTTCTTGAAGGGTCCGTATTTCTTCTCCAAGTGTATCCAACTTCGTTCTCAGGCGTTCACTTGCTGCTTTGAGTATGTCGGTGGCATCTGTTGCTTGTTGAGAACCTTCCAAAACCACTTGTGTGTTCACGACCCCGATTTTGAAAGATTCTTGACCGATACTTCCCGAACTGAGACAGAAAGCGGCGAAAAAAACGAATAATAATAGGGTTAGGCGTGCTTTGCAAGCCCCCAACTGAAATGATTTCATAGTTCAGTGTCCTTTCTCTTGAAAGAGAAATTGGTAGTTGTGTCTCCTGAAATTGATGAGGACACCTGCAGAAGAGGTGTCCAAAAGTACTCCTAAAAACCGGGACCAACAGTAAAGTGGATCTTACCCGCGGGTTCTCCGG